>JAUHYN010000665.1 GCA_030426505.1 bacterium
CGTGGACTCGGTGTTGAGGATCTGGACGTCGATGTTCACGTCGTTGATGTCGAACGGGATGTACTGCTCGGCCTCCCACTGGATCGACTCCTCGAGCTCCTCGGGGGTCATCTGCGGGAGGTTGATCTTCTTGATGATCACCGAGTGCCCGGACACGGAGGTCGCGACCTCCTTGTGCCGGATCTTCTGCGAGGCGAAGAGCTCCTGCACGGCGTCGACGACGGCGGTCGAGTTCATCAGCGCGCCGTCGACGATCGCCTCCGGCGGGAGCTGCACCATTCCGAAGGACTGCAGCTGATAGTTGCCGCGCTTGGCGGGCTTGAGGTGACACAACTTCACCGAGCCCGAACCGATGTCCAATCCCACTGCGAGCTTGCCCTTGGCCATCGCTTCCTAACCTTCCTTCTTCTTCGCCTTCGTCGTGGCGACGACCACGTCCGCGTGGGCGGGGTCGGAGTCTTGGTCCCCCGATGCGAGGACCGGGAACACCTCGGCCTTCTCTTCCAGCTTCTTGCCGAGGGCGAGGATGATCTTGCGCTTGGTGTCGAGGCGGCACTCCGCCCCGTTCTCGATCCGGTCCACGGTCAGCGGCGACACGCCCGCCTTGCGAGCGAGCTCCGCCTTCGAAAGGAGGATCTCCTCGCGAAGGGTGCGGACGTTGTTCGGGATCCGTTTTCGCCGACTCATACGCGTTGTGCTCCGCCTCGGTGTGGACACACGGGGACGGATCGCGATGATCGACCGGGCCGAATCGGACGTCAAGGTTTCGGCCGCTCGAAGTGATATATAATTATAGGTCATTGAGAGGTCACTGATGTGGTTGTGAGGATCACTTCGACAGAAGAAGGGCGATCTGGAGCAAAAAGTTCAGGAGATTCCGTGCTCCTTCAGCTTGTAGAGCAGGGCGCGGTGGCTGATCCCGAGCAGCGTCGCCGCCTTCGTCCGGTTGCCGCCGGTCTCCTTCAGCGCGCGCTCGATCAGCGTGTACTCGACCCGCGGGAGGACCACCTTCAGCGACAGCTCGTCCTCGGGGATGGCGATGCTCGCCGTGGGCGCGCGGGCCCCTTCGGACGGTTCGAAGCGGTCGTCGAGGTCCAGCGCGGTGATCCGGCCGTCCCCGTCCGACAGCACCAGGGCGCGCTCGATCGCGTTCTCGAGCTCGCGGACGTTCCCCGGCCACGCGTAGCCGGTGAGGATCTTCATCGCCTCGTCCGTGATCTCGGGGTTGCCGAGCCCGAGCCGCCCCGCGACCGTCCGGACGAAGTGCTGGACCAGGTGCGGGATGTCCTCCGCGCGCTCCCGCAGCGGCGGCAGGTGAACCGACACCACGTTGAGCCGGTAGAACAGATCCTCGCGGAACTCCCCGGACTTCACGAGCTCCGGGAGCGCGCGGGCCGTCGCCGCGACCACGCGGACGTCGACCGGGATGGTCTTCGTGTCGCCGACTCGCCGGATCTCCTTTTCGACCAGCGCGCGGAGCAGCTTCACCTGCAGCTGCAGCGGTAGCTCCGCGATCTCGTCGAGGAACAAAGTGCCCCCTGTCGCGGTTTCGAAGAGGCCCTCGCGGTCCTGCTGCGCGTCCGTGAAGGCGCCCTTCACGTAGCCGAACAGCTCGCTCTCGAGCAGATTCGCCGGGATGGCGCCGCAGTTGATCGCCACGAACGGGCGGTTCGCGCGGTTGCCCTCTCTGTGTATGGCACCCGCGATGCGCTCCTTGCCCGTCCCGGTCTCGCCGGTGAGCAGTACGGTGGTCGGGAAGTTCGCGACCTTCCGGACCACGCGGAAGATCTTCTTCATCGCGGGCGCGACCGAGACGATCTCGTTCAGCCCCGCGGGCTGCTTGTGGCCGCCCTCGCGCGCGCGCCGGTTCGGGTCGTCCGTCGCGCGGTCGGCCGCGCCGCGCGCCTGGCGCCGCTTCTCCACCACCAACCGCAGCTTCAGGCTGATCTCGTCGGGCTCGAAGGGCTTGCTGACGTAGTCGAACGCGCCGCGCCGCAGCGCCTCGACCGCGAGCTTGTCGTCGCCGTACGCGCTCATCGCGATGAACGTCGGCGCGCGCTCGCCGAGGCCCACGCCGGTCTCGATGAACGTGAGGCCGTCCATCCCGGGCATGCGGACGTCCGAGAGGCAGATGTCGAAGGGGGCCTGGCTCTTGAGGATGTCGAGCGCTTCGTTGGCGGAGCCCGCCGTGAACACGTGGTAGCCGTCCTTGGAGAGGACGAGGCTCAGCATGTGCCTCAGACTCTCTTCGTCGTCGACGACGAGCACTCTTGTCGCGGCCAAGGCCAGCGCATCCTAACAGTCATTCGACGGCAGGCAACCGCGGCACCGTGACCACGAAACGCGCGCCCGGGGCGTGTTCGGCGTCGAGCTCGAGGTCGCCGTCCATCGCCTCCATGAGCGCGCGGGACACCGCGAGGCCGAGGCCGGTGCCCTCTCCGGGATCCTTGGTGGTGTAGAACGGGTCGAACACGTTGTCCGCGTACGCGGGGTCGATGCCGGGGCCGTTGTCGATCACTTCGAGGATGACGTGTTGTTCGTCGCGCGTGCGCTTCACCGAGACCTTCCGGTCGGGGCCCTCGCCGAGCGCCTGGCCCGCGTTGAGGAGGAGGTTCACGAGGACCTGGTGCAGCCGGCCGGCGTGGCCGAGCGCGTCTTGCACGGCGTCGGGCTCGGGGCGCTCGTACGCGATGCTGCGCATCGCGGGGTGCCCGGCGACGAGCGCGAGCGCGTCGTCGATGACGTCGTCCGTCGCGAAGGGCGCGACCGGCTCGTCACCCTGTTCGCCCTGGCGCGCGTATGTGAGGAGCTTGCGGATGGTGCCGTTGATGCGATCGAGCTCGCGCACGCTGCGCTCGAGGACGTCGCGCTCGACCTCCGGTTCGAGCCCGCTCTTGAGGAGCGAGAGGTAGCCGCGCACGGCCGCGAGCGGGTTGCCGATCTCGTGCGCGACACCCGCCGCGAGGCGCCCGACGCTCGCGAGCTTCGACGCGCGCACCAGGCTCTCCTGCATGCGCGCGAGGTCGTCCTTCTGGCGCTCGATCTGTTTGCGGTCCTCGTTGAGCTTCTTCACCGTCGCGCGGAACTTCTGCGCGACCTCGAGGATCTCGTTGGGCGTCTCGCTGTGCGCGAGGTCCTCGGACTCGGCGTCGTCGGTCGCGGCGGCGACCTGCCCCAGTACGTCGAGCGAAGGGAGCAAGAGGCGACTCACCATGAACGCGAGGAACGCGGCGATCGCGATCGCGCACATGAGGATGAGCGGCACCATTCGGCTCACTTCGACGAACGCGATCGACGTGGCGATCGAGTTGTCGAGGCGCGCGATCACGTAGGCCTCCTCGCCCGGCGAGGCGAGCCGCACGATCGCGTAGCCGTCGACGTGCTTCTCCCCGTTCGTCGCCGCGCGCGCGGTGCGGACGTCCAACCCGAGCGCGGGTGTCGCGGTGGTCACGAGCCCGAGCTCGATCTCCGAGCGCATGTCGCGCGTCGCGACGAGGTGCTGCACCGCGGCCACGCTGCTCTGCGCGGCGAGCGCCCGCAGCTGCTCGGTCGCCGCCCGCTGGTACGCGCGCCGCGCGCCGCGCACCAACGCCAGGCTCGCGACCGTCGTCGCGACGAGCGCGGCGAGGAACACGAACACCGTCGCGTACAACACGAGCGGCTGGCGAATGCTGACCTTGCGCTTCAATTCGTGAACAGACCTACGTCGAACAGGATGCGCTGGAACGTCGGTCCGAACAAAAGTTGGGCGATCGCGCCGAGCGCGAGGAAGGGGCCGAAGGGGACGGCGTCCTTGGGCGGGACCCAGTAGTCGTCGTCTTCTTCCTCGGGCGCGGGTTCGGCATCGGCGGCGGACTGGGGCTCGGGAGCGGACGCGTTCTCGCTCTCGGGCTCGGGCTCGGGCTCGGATCCCGAGACCGAATCGGAGCCCACGACCTCCACCGCCTCTTCCGCGTCCTGCCCGTGCCCGAAGACGACCTTCAGGATCACGCCCACGATCGCCCCCGCGAACGACGCCACCAAGATCGACGGCAGCAGCGCACGCGGCCCGAGGAACGCGCCGATCATCGCGATGAGCTTCACGTCGCCGAGGCCCATGCCCTCGCGGCCGCGCAGCCACTGGTAGCCCCAGCGGATCGCGAGGAACATCGCGGCGCCCGCGGCGGCGCCGGCGAGGCCGCTCCAGAGCGGCACGTCGAAGGCGAGCGGCCGGAGCACCACGCCGATCACGATCCCGGGGATGGAGATCTGGTCCGGGATCTCCCAGAGGTCGATGTCGATGAACGTGATCGCGATGAGGCTGCCGGTGAGGATCAGCGCCGAGAGGAACGCGGTCGTCAGCCCGAACCGCGTGTAACACGCGAGGAAGAGCACGCCGGTGAGCAGCTCGACCACCGGGTAGCGCACGTCGATCGGCGCGCGGCAGTTCGCGCACTTGCCGCGGAGGACGATCCAGCTCAGCACCGGGATGTTCCACCACGCCGGGATCGCGGTCTCGCACTTCGGGCAGCGCGAGCGCGGCGAGACGATGCTCAGGTCCTCGTACGGGAGGCGCGCGATCACCACATTGAGGAACGAGCCGACGAGCAGCCCGAACACCAAGACGACCGCCGCGACCGGCACCCCACTTCCAACCAACAGCGGACCGAGATCCATCCGAGGAAAACGGTTACACGCGCGTGGCCCGAACCACCAGCAAGTGACCCAACGTTCCCAGCGGCGTCCGGTTCAAGAGGCGGTCGATCCCGAGCAGCGCGCGCGTGAGCGGGCGCCGCCGCACGAAGGCGGGGACGGGCAGCAGGTCGAGGCCGTGCGCCGCGAGGATCGCGACGGGATGCTCGCTCCACGCCTCGTCGACGCGGAGCGCGCTCGCGATGAGCGCCTCGTAGGCCGCCGGATCGTAGGCGTGGTGGTCGTGCGTGAAGGAGTCGTCCGACGCGCGGAGGCGGTCCTTGATCGGCTCGAGCCACGCGTACTCCCGCGGATCGAGGAATAGGGCGGGCGCGCCGGGCTTCAGCACACGCTTCACCTCCTGCATCACCGCGTGCGGATCCTTCATGTGGTGCAGCGCCCCGCGCGCGACGAGCGCGTCGAACGAGCCATCGGCGAAGGGGAGGCGCGCGGCGTCCACGCGGACGACGGCGTCGAGGCGGCGCTTCGCG
>JAUHYN010000666.1 GCA_030426505.1 bacterium
CCCGAGTCCTCGCGGCCGAAGATCGCGAACGCGAAGGCGATGTTCGACGAGGTCGATCAGATCGTGAAGCAGGAGTTCGTCGACCCGGACGGCTCGACGGACGACGCGCGCTGGAGCCAGGCCATCAACGGGATGCTCCAGGGCCTCGGCCCGAACAACCAGCTCCTCACGCCCGACGAAGTGAAGATGATGAAGGGCCACGTGAAGGGCTCCATCAAGGGCATCGGGGTGGTGTTCGAGAAGATGCAGGACTTCGCGATCGTCCACGAAGTGCTGCCCAACGCGCCCGCATCGGGGACGCGAATGCAGGCCAACGATCGCATCCTCGCCGTCGACGGCAAGCCCATCGCGGACATGGAGATGATGGAGATCGTCCAGATGATCCGCGGTCCGGAGGGTACGTCCGTCGAGTTGCTCGTCCAGCGCAACACCGAGGAGTGGACGGAGACGATCACGCGCGGCTCGATCACGTACCACAGCGTGCAGTTCCACATCCGCGACGACCGGATCGGCTACCTGCGCGTCACGAGCTTCACCGAGACCGTGCCGAAGGATCTCGACGCCGCACTCGCCGCCGCGAAGAAGGCCGGCGTGCGCTCGATGATCCTCGACCTCCGCAACTGCCCCGGCGGGTTGTTCAACGTGTCGACGGAGGTCGCCGAACGCTTCCTCGGAAAGGGCAAGACGATCGTCTCCGTGAAGGGCCGCGACGGGAAGACCGAGGTCTTCCGCGCCAAGCGCGGCGCGGCGTTCGACGGGCGAATGGTCGTGCTCGTGAACGAGGAGTCGGCGTCGAGCGCGGAGATCCTCGCGGCGGCGCTCGCCGAGAACCGGCGGGCCACGATCATCGGCGAGAAGACGTTCGGGAAGGGGACCGTCGAGAAGATCTTCGAGCTCTCCGGCGGCTTCGGGCTGAAGCTCACGGTGTCGCGCTTCTACTCGCCCGACGGCCACAACTGGCAGGGCGAGGGCCTCGAGCCGCACATCACGGTGCCGAGCGACTTCGTCCCGAAGCCCGCCTACACGAAGGCGCCGGTCCAAGACCTCGAGAAGGACGCGCAGCTGAAGGCCGCCCTCGGCGTCCTCGGGCTGTAACTCACCGGGGCCCGCGGCCTCGGAGCGAGACGCGGAATCGCTTGCCCTTGATCTTCCCGTTCGAGAGCACATCGACGGCCGCGCGACTCACGCGCTTCGCGACCGCCACGTACGCGCGGCGGTCGTGAATCTCGATCTTGCCGACCTCGCCCCCATCCAAACCTCCGCCCGCGGACGTGAGCGCGCCCAGGATATCGCCGGGCCGGAGCTTGTCCTTGCGCCCGCCCATGATGAGGAGCGTCTCCATCTTTGCGTCGTCGGCGGCGGCCGCGACGAGGGTGGCCATTCCGGGGTCGTCTTCGGGGGAGAGGACGAGCCGCTCGATGGGGGCGTCGACGCGGCGACGAATCGCGTCGAACCACCGCTGCTCCTCACCCGACACCAACGACACCGCGACGCCTTGGCGGCCGGCGCGCCCGGTGCGGCCGATGCGGTGGACGTAGATCTCCGGCTGCATCGGCACCTCGTAGTTGATCACGAGGTCGAGCCCCTCCACGTCGATCCCGCGACCCGCGACGTCGGTGGCTACGAGGATGCGCACGCTCTGGTTCCGGAACCGCACGAGCACCTCGTCGCGATCGATCTGCTCGAGGTCGCCGCTGAAGGCATCGACGCTGACGTTGGACGAAGCCAGCTCGTTCACGAGCTCGCCGACCGTCGCCTTGTAGTTGCAGAAGACGAGCGCGGACTCGTGAGGGAACGCGTGGAGCACGCGATAGAGCGCGTGCAGTTTGTCGGGCGGCTCCACGCTCACCGCGAGCTGGCGAATGCGCGGCGCCTCTTCGTCGTCCACGCCGACCGTCACCCGCTGTGCGTCGCGCTGATGCACGCGGCTCATCTGTTCGATCGTCTTGGGGAACGTCGCGGAGAAGAAGATCGTCTGCCGCTCCTCGGGCATCGCGGCGAGGATCGATTCGACGTCCTCTTGAAAGCCCATGTCGAGCATTCGATCCGCCTCGTCGAGCACGACGGTCGTGATGGCGTTCGTCTCTATCGTCCCGCGCGTGAGGTGATCGAGGAGGCGCCCGGGCGTCCCGACGACGACATGCACGCCGCGCTTCAACGCAGCCTTCTGTTCGCGAATCGCTTCACCGCCCGCGACGACGAGGACCTGGAGGCCCTCGTGTCGGCGCCCGAGTCTCCGCACCTCGCGAGCGACCTGGGCGGCGAGCTCACGCGTCGGGCAGACGACGAGGGCCTGGAGCCGGGCGGCGTCGAGCTCGAGCCTGTCGAGGATCGGCAACGCGAACGCCGCCGTCTTCCCGCTCCCGGTCTTCGACTGGCCGACGACGTCCCGCCCTTCGAGCAGCAGCGGGATGGTTTGGGCCTGAATGGGCGTGGGCGCTTCGTAGCCGAGCTCGCCGACCACGGTGAGGAGTCGCTCGGAGAGGCGGAGCGCTTCGAAGGTCGGATCCACCCGACCACTCCTACCTCATTTGTCGCTACAGGGCGTCCGCTGCGCGCCGGAGCGCGCCGGCGGGGTCGTCGAGGATCACGCGGTGGTGCGCGACGATGACGCGCTTCAGGTTCGGCGTGTCCGCGAGGCGTCGCAGCGACGCGCGGAGCTGTTCCCGGTCCTTCATGACGAACCACCGGAAGACGCGTGATACCCGCGGGCCGCCGCTGGACTGCGTGATGTGCCGGAACACGAAACCCTTCAGGCCGGAGCCGTGGGGGAGGTTGAACAGGGCGTCGTTGAGGACCACCGTCGCGCCGCCGACGTCCACGACGATCATCGCGCCCTCTTGCTCACCCACGCCGTCGAGGTGTTCGAAGCGGATGACGTCGTCCGAGTCGTATGCATCGTACGTGAGGTCCACCGGGACGACCTTGGCCACGCGTCCCTCGGCGCCGCGCGGACACATCACGGTGATGTTCGGGTAGCGCGCTTTGTAGGCGGCGGCGTCCATCCGGTGGTATCCGCTCGGCACGACGAGGAACGCCGGCTCGCCCCACGCCTCGAGCTCCTCCATCGCCGACGCCTCGAGCGCGATGCCGTTGTGGATCACGAGCCGCTCGTCGGCGCGCTTCGCCACGGTCATCACGCGAACGAGGCCCATCCCGGGGATCGGCGCCTGCACTCGGCGCACGCGGGGGGACAGCGCCTCGAGGGCGCCGTGGGGGTGGACGGTCCAGGTCGAGTCGCTCACGTGGCCCGACGATAGCGATTCTGGCGCGGTCCGGCACGGTCCTTCCCCGAGACTTGTTCGAGGCATCGGCCCCACGTAGAACCCCGAGCGATGAGCAAGCTGTCGATCGAAGAGGTGCGCGAAGGGCGCGTCATGGAGGCGACCTTCTGGCTGAACCCCGTCGACGGCGAGAAGTTCAGGTTCCGCGCGACGCACCTCGACGGGCGCCGCGCCCCGAAGGTCGTCCTCTCCGACGACGCGCGCATCACGCCCGGGACGCCGTGCCGGATCCGGGTGAAGAAGATCCACAAGAAGGACCGCAAACACCGCGGCTGGATCGAAGTGGAGTTCGTCGAGCGCGTGTCGTTCGAGCCGGACGGCGTGTACCTCGACCCCGTCGTCTCCAAGAAGCTCCAGGTTTGCCTCGAGAGCGGCCTCAACATCCTCCTCGACGGCCCGCAGGGCTGCGGCAAGACCGTGCTCGCGCGGGCGATCGGACAGGCGCTCGGGATGGAGCTGGTGTTCTTCAACTGCGCGGCGGTCGTGGAGGCGACGGACTTCCTCGCGACGATCCAAGTGCGCGCGGGTGAGGGCGGGGCGCCGGTGACCGACTTCGTGAAGACGGAGATCCTCACCGCGCTCGAGGCCGCGAACGCGAACCCGGGGCGCCGCTACCTCGTGTTCCTCGACGAACTTAACCGCTGTCAGGAGAGCGCGCGCAACGCGTTGATGCCGGCGCTCGACTCGTCGCGCCGCGTGTTCGATCCGACGACGAACCGCTTCCTCGAGATCCCGGACAACGTGCTGTTCATCGCCGCGGTGAACCGCGGGTCGGAGTTCTCGGGCACGTTCGGGATCGACGCCGCGCAGCTCGATCGCTTCGCGCCGATCCAGATGACGTACCTCCCGCCCGAGGAGGAGGAGCGCCTCCTCGCGGGGCGGCACCCCGAGCTCGGGAAGAAGGTCATCCACGCGATCGTGGATCTCGCGGATCGCATCCGGAAGATGTCGGACCTCGCGAGCGGGCTGTCGGTGCGCGCGACGGAGGAGGCGTGCATCTTCCTCAAGCACCCGCTGTTCGAGGAGGACCGCTGGTCGGCGCTGCCGGAGATCCTGAAGTCGTCGTTCTGCGGCCGCTTCTCCGGCGCGTGGAACGACACCACCACCGACGCCGGCGCGGTGTGGTTGGTGATCGAGCGCGCGCTGCTCGAGGAGTGAAGCGCGTCGCGGGGAGCCGGGCCCGCCGAGGCGACGTCGATTAGCGGCTCGGGCTCGTATCCCACGGTCGCTCGACCGCCACCTCGACGAACGACGCGCCCGATGTGGTCGGTAGGATCGTGCGCGCTGTATCCGTCGCGAAGTCGTAGACGCCGAAGAAGTCCTCGAGTCGATCCTCGTCGGTCTTCTTGAGCTTGTTGTCCGCGATCAAGGAGAAGACGATCCGGCCGAAGTCGTCGGTCCGGTGGATGTTCCAGTGGCCGAGGACCGCGGGGGCGAGCAGTCCGAACCGTCGGATGGCGAAGTCCCGCAAACCCTCGCAGAGTTGTCGCCCGTCGACGTGCCGGCCCTCGTCGGTGATCGGTACGTAGGGCGGCGTGTCACCGTGCACCAGCGAGGCGGTGTGCCCGAGCCCGTCCGAAACGAAGGCGAACGCCTCGGGCGGGTAGGACCGGCTCCACGCCGCGGCCGCGTCCGGCGCGGGGAATTCGGAGGGCGTCATCGACATGTCGAGGATGCTAGCACGGTCACCGGGCTCGATCCGACCGCGTCCACTCGAGCCCACCCCGTCAGGGTCGCCCCGGTGGACGCGACCACCAGCGGGGATCCCCGCAGAGGAATCGCCACGGCATTCCGGTCCACGGTCCGGCCCGCTCGATGCCGATCCGCCCGCAGGCGATGACGTCGCCCTGGGCGGGCGGACCTTCGATCCGCA
>JAUHYN010000667.1 GCA_030426505.1 bacterium
CGCCCGGCCGCGGCGAGGCCACCGAATCCGGAGCCGACGACGATGGCGGGCCGGGCGCGACGCATCAGCGGCTCGAGGCGTCCACCGATGTCACGACGGCGCTGGCCATCGAATGCGCGACCGCCGCGAGCGCGGGCTCCTCCGCGAGCACGTCGTCCTCGTGGACTTCGGTGCAGAGGCGCTCGATCCGATCGATGACGGCGCTTCGCGAGCCCGAGGCGTCGACGTGCTCGGCGAACGCGGCGACGTCTTCGTCGCGCGTGTCCTCGGGGGCCTTCGCGAGGATGGGGCCGAGAGTGTCCAGACCCTTCGGATCTCGCGCGATGTGCTCGACGACGAGGCCGCTGATGCGCCCTTCGCGGACGTAGGCGCCGTACAGCGGCTTGCGTCGACCGTACAAATCGATGAGTTCACCCGCGAGCTGTCGCATCAGTCCGATGCGTTGGAAGCGCGTGGCGATCCGCTCCGCGCGTTCTTCCGACCACCCCGCGAGGAGGCCCGCACCGTGGACGGGCAACGCGAACATCGCGCTCGTCTTCATCTCGACGGCCTCGATGTACGAGCTCCAGTCACGCCTCCGACTCGACATCAGGCACATCTCGAGCGACTGCCCGCGCACGGTCTCCACCGCGCGTCTCGACGTCGCGAGGGAGAGAGCCCAGCGTAGCTCGGCGTCGACGTCGAGGCCATCGATCGCGAGCGTGGGGAGCATCAAGAGGAGGTCGCCGGCGTTGATCGCCTGCGCCGAGCCGTGGCGGACCCAGACGCTGTAGCCCCCGCGGCGGTAGCGCGATCGATCCTGGATGTCGTCGTGGATCAGCCCCGCGCTGTGGAGGAGCGCGCACGCCGCAGCCCAACCCACTTGGCGCTCCTCGTCGAGGCCGAGGGCTGCGGTCGCTGCGAGCGCCAGCGAACCGCGCGGCTTCGGGGCGCCGGTGAAGAGGTGCTCGTGGACGATCGCACCGAGTCGCTCGAATCGCTCGCCGGAGACGAGCGTCAGCATGTGGCATTCGAGGCGGCGCTCGAGTTCCCCTTCGTCGGCCGGGCCCGTAGCGGGGAGCTCCGCTTCGATTCGATGTGCTGCCGTTGGAGTATTCATGAGTACGCCTTTCACGGGGCACCGATACCCATCAGGTGGGCGAGGTCTTTGAAGAAGATTCGCGCGTGCGCGGCCGGCTTCGCGCGGACCAACTCTTTGTTGAGATACGCCTCCCAAGTGAGGTGCTGGACGTCGGGGTCACGACACATACTCACGAAGCGCTCCCGCCGCTTGTCGTTGCCGTACCAGAAGTGCTGCATCACCGAGAGGATCCAGAACACCCGCCCGTGCGCGCGCATGAACCGCTTGCGCGCGATGCCGAGCGCCTTCGCGTTGCCCGTCGCGAGGAACGCCGCGCCGGCCTGCGCCGCGAGCTCCCCTCCCACCATGGCGTAATAGATGCCTTCGCCCGACGCGGGGGCCACGACGCCCGCCGCGTCACCGGCGAGTACGACGTCCCGACCGTTGTCCCATCGCTTCAGAGGCTTCATCGGGATCGGCGCGCCCTCGCGACGGACCGTCTCGAGGTTCGTGAGTCCGGCTTGCGCGCGGAGATCGTCGACGGCGCCGCGGATACTCTGGCCCTTGACGGCGCTCCCCGTGCCGATGCTCGCCGTCTGTCCGTGCGGGAAGACCCAGCCGTAGAAGTCGGGCGAGATGCGTCCGTCGTAGACCACGTCACAGCGCAGGGCGTCGTACGAGGCCGGAGCGCCCTCCGTGCGGACGATCTCGTGGTACGCGAAGACGCAGGGGACTTCGGAGTCAGGGAGCTCGTCGCGGGCGACGCGTGAGCGCACGCCATCGGCGCCGACGACCAAGCCAGCGCGCACCGACGCTGCACCTGTCGCGGTTCGGTAGCGAACGATCGCAGCGCCGCTCGTGTCGCGATCGATGCGTTCGTACGCGCCCGTCCGTCGCACCGCGCCGCGCTCTTCGGCGCGCGTTCGGAGGAACTCGTCGAACTCTGCGCGGTCGACCATGCCGACGTAGCCGCCGTCGATCTTCATGTCGACCTCGCGCCCCGCCGGCGAGATGATCCGCGCCGCCTTCACCTGCGCGCACAGCAGCGACGTGGGGATCTCGAAGTCGCGGATGAGGCGAGGGGGGATCGCACCTCCGCAGGGCTTGATTCGGCCCCCCTTGTCGAGGAGCAGGACGGAGTGCCCGGCTTCGGCGAGGCGCTGGGCCGCCGTCGCGCCCGCGGGGCCTCCGCCGACCACGACGACGTCGAAAGACTCCTCGACCGTCGCGGGATCGACCGGCGCCGAGGCCGGGCGCTCTTGCTCCACCTCGATCGGTTCCATCCGCAGGGCGAGGTACGCCGCGGCCACGAACAGCGCGGCCTCGGCGGCGAACACCACCATGTAAGGCAGTGCGATTGCGTCGCTGAAGAGCGCGACGAGGTCGACGCCCGCGGTCCCGACGAATCCACCGAGCGCGAATGCGATGGCCTGCGCGCCGCCCCATAGACCCATGCGGATCCCTTCGCGCCCTCCGGAGCCGTCGCGCTCATGGGCGCCGGCGAGGGTCATCATCCAGCCGATCGCCGCGACCGCGAACGCGCCATTGGCGAGCCCGAGTGCGAACACCGTGGGCCGGATTGGCCAGGCCGTACCGACGGCGCCCGCGACACACAGCGCCGCGAGCACGACGCCCGAAGCGACGCAGCCGCCGACCGTCCACGCGCGCACCGAACCGAACCGCGGGCGGTCACGACCACTCGCCGCGAAGGCGACCAGCAACATCCCGAGCAGGACACCACCGTGTTGGGTCCCGGCGAGCTGCGTCGACTCGCCGGGCGTCATGCCGAAGACGACGCCCGCGAAGGGCTCGAGGATCAGATCCTGAGTGCTGTACGCGAGCATCGACACGAAGACGAAGATCGTGAAGGCGCGCGCCTTGGGTTCGGCCCAGACCTCTTCGATGACCTTCGAGAACGACGGTCGCTCCCCGGAGGTCTTCGCTCGGGGCGTCGCCGTCCGCCCCGCGCGGCGCTCGAGCCCCCAGAGCGCGATGCCGGTCAGAGCCAGCGCGATCGCGGCGACGGTCGACGTCACCGCGAGGAGGCGCTCGGGTGAGAACGGATCGAGGTAGTGCCCAGCGGTGCCGGCCGTGATCACGAAGCCCGCGATCATCATCAGCCAGACCATCGAAGCCGCCGCCGCCCGGCGCCCCGGCGCGACGTGCGTAGCGAGCATCGCGAGGAGTGAGGTCCCGGAGGCGCCGACGCCCGCGCCGATCAACAGATACGCGACGACGAGCAACGCGATCCCGATGGCCTTGCTCGCGCCCATCGCCGCGATGGCGCCCGCGGCCCCGACGCCGCCCATCGCGAGCACCGCCATGCCTCCGAGGATCCAGGGCGTGCGCCGCCCGCCCATGTCCGACGAGTGGCCCCAGCGCGGGCGGGAGATCTGCACCGCGTAGTGAAGGCCCACGAGGAGCCCGGGGACGATCGCGGGGAGCGCGAACTCCACGACCATCACGCGGTTCATCGTCGACGTACTCAGGACGACGATCGCCCCGAGCGCGGTCTGCACGAGACCGAGACGGAAGATATCGAGCCAGGTCAGATATCGTTTCATGTCAGGACCCTCCGATCCCTTCGAGCGTCCGGACGGCGAACGCCGCGATCAGCATGCCGATCACGTAGAGCGTCGTTCCCGTCGCGTTGTACCAAGCGGCACGTTCACGAGGCCGTTTCACCAGGCGCACCATCAAGACGACCTGAACGGCGAGCGCGACGCCGATCGCGATCGCGTGGGGCGCGCGGTCCCAGTAGACGAGCAGGCCGATCACCACGACCTGAGGTGCGGCCATGACGACACACGCGAGCCGCGCGGCGCGAGCGACGCCCAACTGAACGGGCAGCGTGCGGACGGACATGGCGATGTCGCCCTCGACCGCCTTGAAGTCGTTGAGGATCATGATCCCGAACGCGCCAGCGCTGTAGAGCGCGGCGAGCGCGAGGATCGGACCCGCGGGGAGCACCGCGCTGAGCGCCGCGGCGCCCGTGAACCACGGCAGCCCCTCGTAGCAGAGGCCGACAGCCGTGTTGCCCCACCACCCGTTCTTCTTGAGCCGAAGCGGCGGCGCGCTGTACGCCCACGCGAGGACCAGCCCGAACACTGCGGCGGCGAGGACCCACGGCCCGAGCAGCGCCCCGACCACCAGCGACAGCATCGTCCACGCGATCGCGATGTACAGCCCCCACCGACCCGGGATGCGGCCGGAAGGGATCGGGCGCTCGGGTTCGTTGATCGCGTCGACGTGACGATCGAACCAATCGTTCGTCGCCTGGCTCGTCCCGCACACGAGCGGCCCGGCGAGGAGCGCGGCGCCGACGACCAGCGGCCACGACTCGATCACCGGAGCACCGACCGAGACGACGCCACACCCGAGGGCCCACATCGGCGCGAACCAGGTCACGGGTTTGAGGAGCTCGAGCGTCGCCGAGGGGCTCGGCCAGCGGCGTATCGCGCTCGTGGGCTCGGGTTGCGCGATCGCCGACATGGCTAGACCTCCTCGATCGTGTTCTGGCTGCCTTTGTCCTGGATGCCGTGTCGCCGCAGCTTGGCGTACAGGCTCTGCCGGCTCAGACCGAGGATCTGGGCGGCCGACGCGCGGTTGTCCTGGCTGACCTCGAGCGCCGCCTCGATGCAGAGCTTCTCGATCAAGTCGGTCGTCTCGCGGACGATCTCCTTGAGCGGGACGCGACCCACGAGGCTCGTGAGCTTCTGAACGGACTGTGGCTGAGCCACGTCGATCAACTCGGGCGTGCGGCCTGCGACGATGCGGCGGATGATGATCGCGTACGACTTGGTGTCGTCGTGGGTCACCGCCACCGCCGAGACCTCCGCTTCCTCCGTGACGCCGTACTCGCCGCGCATGATCGTCGCGAAGTTGCGGACGACGCCGTGGTCGACGAGGTTCGCGATCAGGATGCCGAGGTCGACACTCGGTCGTCCGAGCCAGCGCTCGAGCGGCTCCTGAATCACCTGCCGCACGTCGGCCATCTGCACCATCTCGACGAACGCGTCGTTGGCCGACTGGATCCGACGATCCTCGTCGATCATCACGAACCCGTCGGGGAGTGACTCGAGGATGTCGGCGGC
>JAUHYN010000668.1 GCA_030426505.1 bacterium
GTCGAGGCGTTCCTTCGACAGCGTACGGAAGAGAACTCACCGTTCGAAGAGTCGGTGCAGATGCTCGTCGGGCTGTTCAACTGAGAGGTTCGATCGTGGCGAAGTACCGACTCCAGACCCTCCTCGAGATCCGCGAGCGCGCGGAGGAAGACGCCAAGCAGGCCTTCGCGGCCGCGATGGCGCAACTCAAGCAGGAGCAAGACCTCTTGCAGGAGATGAAGGACGAGCTCGAGCGCATGATCGAGGACCGTCACCGCCGCCGCGAGGAGTACGCGCAGAAGCTCGCGTCCGGGGAGATGAAGGTGACGGACCAGGCGGCCGCGTACCGCTTCATCGATCGCCTCAAGGAGAAGGAAGTCGAGCAGAAGGGCCGCATCGACGCGCAGCGCGAGAACGTGCGCGAGGCCGAGAAGCTCGTGAAGCGCGCGCAGGACGCCCTCATCCAAGCCACCCAGGACCTCAAGGCGCTGCAGAAGCACAAGGAGAACTGGGAGACCCAGGTGAAGAAGGAGCGCGCGATGCGCGAGGCCGATCAGCTCGACGAGATCGCGCAGACGATCTACCAGCAGCGGAACAAGTGACGCGCGGCGCCCTGCCCTCGCTGCTGGCGATCACGGTCGGGGCCCTCTCGGCTTGTGCGACGCCGCCCATCCCCTGCGGCGCCGAGCTCCTCACCGCGCGACCGACCGTCCTATCGAAGAGCAGCACGGCCACGCTCACGTTCGACTTCCGGCACCTCGTCGGAGAGCGCGACGAGCTCGAGCGCTGCCTCGACGGCACGCTCGACGAGCAGCCCGTGAAGCTGCAGCCGTTCGGCAACATGTCTTCGCAGGTCTGCGGGTTCCCGAAGCTGATCGTCCACTCGGGCGGACGGCGGCGCGTGCTCGTGACCCATTGCAACGATGTCGAAGACGTCGGGACGGCGCTCCCCACTGGCCATCAAGTGCATGGCCACGCGCTCGCGTATCGGCTGTTCGAAGCGCTCGAATTCGTCTCGCTGCGCACCGCACGACGCGACGTGATCTACCGCGACGCGCGCAGCGGGACGTCGATGCCGCCGCGCCCCGCGTTCTTCCTGGAGTTCCTCGACGACCTCGAAGTGCGCACCGGCCTGGTCCGCGACGACGACGCGGCGCGCGCGGCGCTCGATCTCGACGTCGCCGCGCGCCTGTTCCTCTTCCAGATCCTGATCGACAACCGCGACTGGCGCCTGATGGAGTTCACCTCGGTCGAGGGCCCGTACTTCGGCGTCCAGAACAAGACGGGCGCGCACAACATCTTCCTGGTGCGCCACCCCGACGGGCGCGTGGTGCCGATCGCGTACGACCTCGAACTCTCCGGTTTCGTCGGCATCCCGCGCGGCATCTACCTCCTCTCCGGCGGCCACGACCAGACGCTCCTCGAAGCGATCGCCGCGCCCGAACTCGCACCGAAGGAGCCGTGGTTGGTGCGGTGGATGCTGGTGCGGCTCCTCGACTTCCGCCGCCGGTTCGCGCCGGAGCGCGCGCGTCAGGCGGAGCGCCACTTCGAAGCCCTGCGCGTCGCGGTCGAGGCGCGCATCGACGACCCGACGCTCCCAGAGCACGCCCGGACGCTCGCGCGCGAACACGTCGACGCGTTCTACCGAGGGCTGAGACTCGCGCGCGGTGTGTCACTCACGAAGTGGCCGATCGATCTGTACGCAGACGCGGAGCGCACGAAGCGCCTCTGCGCGGCGGTCCCGGCGGGCACGCCGTACGAGATCCTCGAGCCCGACCCGACGCAGCCGAAGGTCCGGCTCCTCTTCACGATGCGGCTCGACGGCGACGACGCCGCGCCGCTGTGCCCCGCGGTTCGCGAGGGCTACGCCGTCGCGCTAATGAACCAACCAGATTCCAATCGGTGAGCACCGGAACCGTCGCCGTCGGCGCGCGGCGCTAAGTTGGGATGCAAAGGAGATCACCGATGCATTCCATGGAAGGTCGTCACGTCCTCATTGCCGGCGCGAGCCAGGGGCTCGGTCGCGCGCTCGCGTTCGCCGCCTCCGCGCGCGGCGCGAACGTCACGCTCGTCGCGCGGAGCGAGGCCCGCCTCCGCGAGGTCGCCGAAGAGCTCGGAGACCGCGCCTACACGATCGTCGCGGACGTCGCCGGCCCCTCGGCCGCCGCGCGCATCGCCGGGGAGGCCTCGGACCGCTTCGGCGCGGTCGATGTCTTGATCAACAACGCCAGCACGCTCGGCGCGGTCCCGATGCCCGCGCTGTTCGACACCACCGACGAGGTCCTTCGCGACGTCTTCGACGTGAACCTCTTCGCTCCGTTCGCGCTCGCGCGCGCGGTCGGCGGCGGGATGGTCGCGCGGGGTCGCGGGGTGATCGTCAACATCAGCTCCGACGCGGCGGTCGAGGCCTACGAGGGCTGGGGCGCGTACGGCGCGTCGAAGGCGGCGCTCGACCACCTCACGCGGATCTGGGCGGCCGAGGTCGAAGGCAGCGGCGTGCGCTTCCTCGCGGTCGACCCGGGCGAGATGAACACGGCGATGCACGCGGCGGCGCTCCCGGACGCCGACCCGGCCACGCTCGAGGCCCCCGAAGTGGTCGCCGCGCGCGTCCTCCGGATGATCGAAGGTAGCGCGGGCAACGGCGCGCGACTCGTCGCGAGCCATTGGGCCGCGAAGGAGGTCGCATGAAGGCCACGACGCTGACGCTGCCTCCCGCTCGCGCGCGACGCGCTCGCCACGAGGTCCGCCTCCTCGCGATCGATCGGCGCACCGGCGCCGCCACGCGCCACGGTCGAATCGCGGATCTCCCGGAGCTGCTCGAGCCCGGCGACGCGTTGGTGCTGAACGACGCCGCGACCTGGCCCGCGTCGCTGTTCGGCCGTTGCGGCGACGCGCCCGTCGAGCTGCGCCTCGCCGCGCGCCGCGGTGACACGTGGCGCGCGGTGGTGTTCGGTGACGGCGACTGGCGAACACCGACCGAGCACCGGCCGCCGCCGCCACAGCTCGTCCCCGGCGACACGATCCGGGTCGGCGAAGATCTCTCGGCGCTTGTCCTCGAAGCCGAGGGTCGGCTCGTGACGCTCCGCCTCGACGGCTCGATCCACGCGCTCTACGCCTACGGACACCCGGTGCAGTACGCGCACGCGGACCGCGCGCGAAGGCTCGAGGACGTGCAGACCGCGTACGCGACGCGGCCGTACGCGTTCGAGATGCCGTCCGCGGGGTGGGGGATCACGCCCGACGTGCTCCACGCGTGTCGGCGCCGCGAGATCGCGGTCCTCACGTTGACGCACGAAGCCGGCCTGTCGAGCACCGGGGACGCCGCGCTCGACGCGCGACTCCCGTTCCCGGAGCGCTACGAGATCCCGCGCGCGACGATCGACGGCCTCCGCGGGCGGCGCGTGATCGCCGTCGGGACGAGCGTAGTGCGCGCGCTGGAAGGCGCCTACGCGCGCTTCGGCGAGTTGGTCGAGGGCGAACACGAGACGGACCTGGTGGTGACGTCGCGCCACGAGCTCCGCGTCGTCGACGGGCTCCTCACCGGGCTCCACGTCCCGGGCGAGAGCCACTACGAGCTCCTGCGTGCGTTCCTCCCCGAGCCGCTCGCGACGTTGGCGGTGCAGACCGCGATCGCCTCGGCGGCCTACCTCGCTCACGAGCTCGGCGACGCGATGCTCGTGACGACGACGCGGTAGTCGCGCCCCGCCGTGACGAGGCGACCGCGGTCGAACGCGATCGCCGTGACGTCGCGCCCGCCGTGCAGCGCGTACGTGGCGACGCGCTTGCGCGCCTTCACGTCGATGACCGCGACTTCGCCGCCCGGCACGCCGACCGCGACCTGCGTACGGTCGACGAAGACCGGCGCGCTCCACGGCTCGGCGACGGTGCCTCGCGCGGGATCGCGTACGACCACCGCGCCCTCCGCGGAGAGGTTCGTCGCGAAGGCGCCGTCGAAGCCGTATACGCCGAGTTCGCGCGCCGTGAAGGCGACGAGGTCGCGCGACGGCGAGAACGCGAGCGCGCTCATGCCGTCCGTCGGATCCTCGATCGCCGGGCCCTCCGCCTCGACGAGGCGGTCACCGTCGACCTTCGCGTACACCACGCGCGAGCCGCCCTGACGCACGGCTGCGCAGACGATCCGCTCCCCGTCGAACGCGAGCGAGACGTTGCGCTCGCCGCCGAACGCGAGCTGGGAGAGGAGGCGCCCTTCACGATCGAAGAGCCACAGCAACTCGGCGTCGCCGACCGCGGCGATGCGGTCGCCCACGAACGTGACGGCCTGGATCTCGTGCCCGACCGGCTTGGCGATCGAGCGCACGCGCTCCCCGGACTCCACGTCCCAGATCTCGAGATCGCCCACGCCGACCACGACCGCGTGGCGGCCGTCGAACGCGACGTCGTGCATCACGTCGAGGTCGGTCTCGAGCTGGTGTCGGCGCTCGAGCGCTTCGCCCTCCCATACGTAGAGGATGCCGTTGCCGTCGGCGCCGACCAGACACGCGCCGTCTTCACTGAACGCGAACGCCACGATGTGCTCGACGTCGTCTTCGATCACCCGACTCATCGCTTCGCTCGAAACTCTAGCAGTTACCGAACCCATTGCACGCACCTCGCGGACCTCAGTTGTGGAAGACTTCGATCTCGACGTTCGGGAAGTCGGATCGGAACTTGGCCATCATGCGCTGACAGCTCGGACACGGCGGGAGCTCGGTGAAGATGCGGAGCTTCGCCGCGGTCCCCGGCGGGACCTTCGCGAGCTCTTCGTTGACCAGCCCCATCAAGCGGATCTCCGAGTCGTTCATGCGCGACTTGTTGTGCTGACCGGGGACCGCCTCCAGCGAACGCGCCTCACCCTCGTACGGGTTGCCCGTGACGCCCTCTTCCGGCCCGCCGCCGCTGCGCCGCGGCCCGATCGGCTTGCGCTGCCCGTCGATCTCCAGCTCCGCGTACGCGCGGTTCGGCGACTTGTCCCCGGGGATCTGGAGCTTCTCGACCTCGTCGACCGGGTTGCGATCGAAGGTGCCCGCGGGCGCGTCGTCGATCCGCGACACACCGATGCCCGCGGTCTTCCGGATCGATTCGTACATCTGCTGCTGCGACTCTTGGTAGGCGTCGAGCAGATCCTGCCGCGTCTTCTTCTCGGCGGCGGTGTACTCCTCCACGAGCTTC
>JAUHYN010000669.1 GCA_030426505.1 bacterium
ATCTTCGCGCGCGGCGCGATGCCCGCGACGCCGACGCCGTTGTTCGTGGTCTGCGCGATCGTGCCCGCGACGTGGGTGCCGTGGCCGTGATCGTCGTTGGGGTGCTCGGTGTCCTTGATGAAGTCGTAGCCGGTCACGAACTCGGTGCCGGCGAGGTCTTCGACGCGCTTGAACTTCTTGTAGTCCTCGAACGCGACGCCGGTGTCGATGACCGCGACGATCACGCCTTCGCCCTTCGCGTTCTCCCACGCGCTCTGCACGTCGATCATGCGGAAGGACCACTGCTCGGCCCAGCGCGGATCGTTCGGGGCCTTCGGGCCGCGCTGCGGATCGTCGAGCGGGGCGGCGAAGGGCGCGGCCTGCTCGTTCTCGGGGAGGCCGTAGGTGTAGTTCGGCTCGGCGTGTTCGACGCGCGGGTCGCCCTTCAGCTTGTCGAGGTATTCGGTGAGGCGGTCGGGGTCGACGTCGGCGATGAAGAAGCGCTCGTCCGCGGCGTGGATCGAGTTGAGCTTCAGATCGATGTCGCCGAGGAGGGCTTCGAGGGCGGCCTCGTCGTCGTCGTCGGTGTCGTCGACCATGTCGACGAGGATCTGCGCGGGCGGCGAGGCGAGGGCCGGGGTGGCGAGGGCGAAAGTCAGTGCGGATACGACGGGTACGAGCTTCATCGAGCCTCCTCGGAACGTTGCAACGTATGAAAACGGCACAAGTGTTCCCTTTACGAGTCCAGCATGGCGGAAACCGAGGCCCCGCGCCAATGTCTGGGAGGGTAATCGCGTGGATCGCGGCGACAAGCTGCGCGCCCGGGTCCGTTCAGGGGGGCGCGGTCATGCGGTTGTAGAGGCCGAGCCAGCCGTCGGGTGCGAAGGCGGCCAGGGCTTCGCGCGAGCGGACCACCAGGTAGCCCTTGTCGCGCTCGACGAGCGCGTCTGCGGTCCACTTCGCGAAGACGCGGTCGACCGAGCGGGACGACGCGCCGAGGCAGCGGCCGAGCATCTCGTGCGAGAGCGGGCAGCGGATCTTGGTGCGGCCGTCGGGCAGCGCCTTCGCGTAGGCGTCCATGAACGAGAGGAGCAGGGCGGCGAGCCGGGTCTCGACGTCGAAGAACGCGAGCATCCGCTCGTGGTAGGCGGCGATGCAGAGGCGGCGCGCGAGGTCTTCGAGGATCGACATCGCGGCGGGGGCGTCCTCGGACCACAGCGCGAGCACGGCGGCCTTCGGGAGGACGAGGGTGGTGGTGGCTTCGAAGGCCTCGACGAGCTCCAGGCGGCGGAGGCCGGTGAGGAGCTCCATCTCGCCGAAGACGGAGGGGGCGCCGAGGATCTTCACGAGGACGGAGCCGCCGCGTTCGTTCGAATAGAAGACGCCGACCACGCCCTCGACGAGGACGAACAGGTCTTCGCTGGGATCGTCCTCGGCGATCAGGTGTTCCTGGCGGGCGTGGCGGCGGACCTGGGCGACCTCGGCGAGCCGCTCGAGGCGCTCGGGCGCGGCGCGCGCGAATACGGGTTGGGCCCGCAGGATGTCGTAGATGTTCATGGTCGCGATCGGGTGCGCGGATGATATCTTCGATCCGTGTTCGGTGCGTCGGATCGCGGCTTCTATCGCCGCTTGGCGCAGCAGCTGCGGGCGGTGGACGTGCGCGTCACGGAGCGCGCCGACCGCACGCGGGCCGAGTTGGAGGCCGGCGGGGCGCTATCGCTCGCGGACGTGAACGACTTCCTCACGAGCGCCCAGGGCGCCGGGCTGCTCGCGGAGCTCCGCTTCACGGCGGGGCGGGCGGTCGACCACACGAACGCGGCGCTCGACGCGAAGTCGTACTCGTCGACGATGGACGCGAGCGTCTACGGCGGGAGCGAGGAGGGCTTCTACCCGGCCGACCCGTTCGAGCGGCGGCTGGTGGAGTTCTTCGACGCGCGCAACACGTACCTGTTCCGCCCCGAGGTCGACGACGAGGCGCTCCCGGCCGCGGTCACGACGGCGCTCGCGAGTGTGTCGGACCGGACGGGGTTGCTCACGGAGGCGGACGTCGCGCGGCTCGGTCCGATCGCGAAGCGCCTGTTCGTGCGGATTCGGGACGAGGTTCGGGCGTCGCCGGTGGTGAGCGATCGGCCGAGCTCGAAGTACGAGGCGCTGTCGGTCGTGGAGGCGAAGAAGGTCGCGCGGAGCCGCCGCACGCCCGACGCGAAGGCGCGGATGCCGGTGTTCGCCGCGGTGACGCGGATGATCGGCGGGCCTTCGGCGTTGGCCGGCTTCACGATGGCGTCGGTGCAGCACTTGTTCCCGTCGACGCGCGCGCTCTACGCGTCGCTCGTCGATAACGGGCTCGACGCGATCACCACCCGCGTGGGCGGGAAGGGCTACTCGACGGACATGGACACGATGATGCGCCTCGAGGCGCTCGGGTTCCAGGTCCACCCGGACGGGCGCGTGCTCGCGCACGGGGCGCACGCGAGCGCCGAGAAGGTCACGGGCGAGATGGCGCGACAGCAGCTCGGCGCGATGTTCGCGGACGTGGATCCGCGCGAGACCGAGCCGCGCTTCTTGCTGCTCGACGAGGGCGCGAAGCTGATCGCGGCGCTGCATCTCCACTACCCGCAGTACGCGCACCTGTGCGTGTGCGTGGAGCAGACGGACCGCGGGCTGCAGATCATCGACGAGGCGAAGCGCGCCCACGCCGAGGAGCGCGCGGAGTTCGAGCGCACCGGCGCGTGGCCGTCGCCGCGGCGCGGGTTCGAGCTGGCGTGTCCGGTGGTGGACATGGCGCGGTCGGAGGCGAAGAAGACGTGGGAGTCGCCGATGATCGGTGAGAGCTGCGTGTTCAACCTCGAGCACGAGCTGCGCGGGTTGAACGGCGCGCTCCACGCGAAGGTGTTCGACGACCCGGCGCGCAAGACGGCTTGCGTGATCGGATACGGCGCGGTCGGGAAGGCCGTGGCGGATCGGTTGCGGGCGCGGGGGTTCGAAGTGTTCGTGCATGACCGCGACCCGGCGGCGATGGCGCGCGCCGCGGCGGATGGCTGTCAGCCGGCGCCGCGCGAGCAAGCGATCGCGAAGGGGCACGTGTTCTACGGCTGCACGGGCGCGGGCGTATTGGAGCCCGGCGAGTACGACTTGCTCCCGGACGGCGCGGTGCTCGCGAACGCCGCGAGTGGCAACCACGAGCTGGGGTTGGGCGGCGTGGACATCGACGCGGTCGGCGGCGACGAAGCGCAGCGCTTCGCGAACGGCCGCGCGGCGAGTCGGTTCCTCGGGATGGACGTGGACCTCGGCGAGCAGGACGATCCGATGCGGCACCGGGTGTGGCGCACGCCGTCGGGGAAGTCGTTGTTGTTGGCGCGCTCGGGGTACGTGGTGAACATGGGCCTCGACCTCCCGCCGGAGTACGCGCAGTTGATTCGGTCGCTGTTGTTGTCGAGCTGCTTGGTGGCCTCGAAGGCCCGCGGGCCGGGGTTGGTGGCGATCCCGGACGACGTGCAGCGGTTCGTAGTCGCGCGGGTGCAGCGAGAGCTGGCGAAGCAGAACCTGACGCTCGAGGCGCCGGACTTCACGCGGCTCGACGCCTGGGCCTGAAGCCTGGCCCTGAGATCGTCGGTCGGTGTTCGGGCTACGACACGTGTCGTGATCGCTCTGCCCACCTTACGAGCACGGTGCTCCGCGAGACCGAACTTCCTCGGTCCGAAGGAGCCCAACGATGAAGAAGACCATCCTGTTCGCCACTACATTCCTGACGTTCGCGCCCGCCTGCGGTAGCGGCGACCTCGAGTCCGGCTACACGGAGTGCGGGAGCGAGACCTGCCAGCCCGGCCAGTACTGTTTCGATCAGCTGACCGGCTTCTGCGACAACGGCTGCACCTCGAACGCGAACTGCCAGGAGGGCCACGCCTGCGAGAACATCGACTCGGTCCTGGGCACGGGCACCTGCACCGAGAGCGCCCCGAACCCGATGATGATGAAGCCGATGCAGACCGACCCGCTCGCCGCCTGCCAGGCCGCCTGCGACGGCTTCCAGGACTGCGGCCTCGCCGTCGCGGAGGTCGCCGAGTGCCGCCACGACTGCACGGGCCTCACCGCGAACCAGCAGACGGTGGTCGGCAACTGCGCGGGGCGCAGCTGCAACGACCAGCTGGTGTGCCTGGGCGTGGAGTGCTTCTCGGACGGGGACTGCGGCGGAGGGCAGAGCTGCGTGGGGATGACGTGTCTGTGAGAGTCGACTACGACTCAGAAGACCGGGACGTCTCCGGCGCTCGGTGGAGCGCCGGAGCCGTCGCCTCGATTCTCACGATCGCCGACCCCGAGCTGTCCGGACGTGCCGTTCCCCCAACACCTCAGCAGTCCGTCCGTGTGTGTGATGCACGTGTGGTTCGTAGCGCCGGCGAAGACGCGGTCTGCGCTCACGCCGAGCGGTGTTGGCGCAGCATTGGCCGCGGGGCCTATGCCGTCGCCGCGATTGATCGCGTCGCCGTGCCCGAGCTGAGCGTACAGCGCCCAACCCCAGCAGTAGACGCGTCCATCCACGAGGCGGGCGCACGTATGGGAGTTGCCTGCGGCGATGTCCGTGGCGGGAGCTGGCAACGTCACAGCTTCCGTGATCGGGAGATGTGTCGGGTCCGTCCCGCGATCGATCGTGTCGCCGAGCCCGAGCTGGCCCTCGAGGTTTCGACCCCAGCAGCGCACGGTACCGTCGACGATTCGCACGCAAGTGTGTGACCCGCCGGCGGAGAGCTGAGCGACCAAGGCTCCACCCAGGTCGACGTCGGCGATCGAACCGGCGTCGTTTCCGCGCGGGTTCGTGTGCCCTTGTCCCAGCTGACCGTTGCTATTCGACCCCCAGCAGCGAATCACACCTGGATCCTTCAACACGCAGGTGTGAATGCCCCCGCTCGACAGCTGCGTGACCGTCCCGGCGCCGACGAGAGGGACGGCCGGTCCGGGGGAAGGCCGAGTGTTCGGGTCGCCGTAGCCAAGCTGGCCGTTTGCGCCGCGACCCCAGCATCGAACGGCTCCGTCGACCAGCGCACACGTGTGCCAGGCGCCCCCCACGACGGCGGTCGCCACGGCTCCGGCGCCGAAGTCGATGGGGCCCAGCGGGTTCGGGTTGGCGCCGGCGCCGGGACCGCCGTG
>JAUHYN010000670.1 GCA_030426505.1 bacterium
GTGTTGCGACCAGTAGATCCACACCACCACCTCCGCGCCGCGCTCCACCCGGAAGCCGCCCAGCTCGGTGTCCTCGATCGCGACCCGCGGCACGACGTACGCGGGCGGGTACAGGCGCATCGACTCCTTCAGCACGTTCGCCGTGAACGGGAGGCGGTCGAGCGACTCCGCGTTCGAGACCTCCTCGAACACGCGCGCCTCGATGTCCGGGTGCTGCGCGAGCAGATAGAACGTCCACATCAGCGTGAGCGAAGTCGTCTCGTGGCCCGCGAGGAACATCGTGACGAGCTCGTCGCGCACCTGCTTGCGCGACATGCCGCCCTCCGCGTCGCTCGCGCGCAAGAGATCTTGCAACAGGTCCTCGGGCTCGTCGGTCGACGCGGCGCGCTTGTCGATGACGTCGTAGACGAGCGTGTCCATCGCGTTCAGCGCGGCGGCCTGGCGGCGGTGCAGCGGCGTCGGGAGCCACGACGGGAAGAGGTCGAGGCCCGTCGCCGCCTCCTGGAACACGGTCATCACCTGCCCGACCGTCTCGGCGTCGTCCCCCGCGTGGGAGAACAATGCGCGCGAGACGATCGCGAGGGTCAGCGCCATCATGTCCGCGTCGATGTCGCGGGTCTCGCCGTCCTGCCACGTCGCGATGCGTCGCTCGGTCTCCTCGAGCATCATCGCTTTGTAGGCGGCGATCCGCTGCGCGCCGAACGAGGGCTGCATCAGGCGGCGCTGCCGACGCCACACCTCTCCGTTCGCTTCGAGGAGGCCCTGGCCGAGGAACGGCTCGAGGTCGGTGCGCTTCCCGAACGCCTTCGCGCCCGAGACGAGGACTTGGTAGGCGTGGTCGGGGTGGCGCGTGACGAAGAGCGGGTCTCCACGGCTGACGTTGAAGTACAGGTCCCCGTAGCGCTCGAAGCGGCGACGGATGGTCCCGAGCGAGTCGCGCGTCATGTCTCGGTAGAAGCGAATCGACTTCAACAGGGAGGCGCCGTCGTCGATCGGGCCGGGGGGGCGTTCCTGGGGCGCCGTCATCGCGGCCGAGAATAGGGGAGGTCCGACAACCCGCGATAGACCGTTGACGCGACGCGATGCGGGCCTTATCGA
The DNA here is from genome assembly GCA_030426505.1 of bacterium. Lineage (GTDB taxonomy): Bacteria > Myxococcota > Kuafuiibacteriia > Kuafuiibacteriales > Kuafuiibacteriaceae > JAUHYN01. The sequence goes on from JAUHYN010000670.1 coordinate 1,099, forward strand.
GAGCGCGCCATGGGCCTCTTCGACATGCTCAAGCCCAAGTCCCCGCTCGAGAAGGCGGCCAAGCAGGTGCGCGAGGTCTACGCGCAGCCGGACTACCGGCGGGCCGCCATGGACAAGCTCTTCGAGATCGGGACGCCCGAGGCCTACGCCGCTTTGCTCACGCGCTTCACGATCAACGCCAACGGCCAGATCGCGGACGAGTCCGAGAAGCGCGAGCTCGTGGATCAGCTCGCTTCGATCGGGGAGCCCTGCGTCGAGCCGCTCAAGGAGTTCATCCGGACGGAGAAGACGATCGCGTTCCCGATCCGCGCGCTCCAGAAGATCCTCGGCCGGGAGGCCACCCTCGCGTTCCTCCTCGAGACGCTCAAGGCCTACGAGCCGCTCGATCACCGCAGCACCCAGGCGAAGACCACGTTGGTCTTCTCGATCGCGGAGGTCGCCGCACCGGACGACGCCAAGGAGCTCGCGCCGTACCTCGGCGACCACGCGGACGACGTGCAGTTCCAGACGATCGAGGCGCTCGAGAAGCTCGCCAACCCGGAGACCACCGAAGACCTCGCGAAGGTCTGCACGAGCGACGAACACTCCGGGCGCGTGCAGCGCCGCGCGGCGCAGGCGCTCGTCGATCTCGGGTGGAACGTGAAGCCATACTTCGGTGACTTCCCCGAAGAGCTGAAGGAAGAGTACGTGCTCGGCAAGAAGGGCGTGCTCGTCAAGAAGAGCTCGGCGACCGAAGAGTGAAGCAGGTCTTCGTGGTCGAGGGCGCCGCGGAGCGCCTCGACAAGGCGATCGCGGCCGCGATCGAAGGCGTCTCGCGCCGGCGCGCGCGGGGCCTGATCGCGGACGGCGCGGTGTTCGTCGACGGCAAGCGGTGCCGGGTCGCGTCCCGCAGCCTCTCGAAGGGGACGCGCGTCGTCGTCCATGATCGAGCCGAAGCGCCCGAGGCCCCGCCCGAGATCCCGATCCTCTACGAAGACGACGAAATCGTCGTCGTCGACAAGCCGGCCGGCGTCCACGTCAACGAGACCGAGACCAGCCCGCGGCGTTCGCTCGAGTGGATTCTATCCGAGCGAAACGTCCTGGTGGTCCACCGGCTCGACGTCGACACCACCGGAGCCCTCGTGTTCGCGCGCACCAAGTCCGTGGCCGCCGATCTGTCGCGGGCGTTCGCGGAGCAGCGGGTCGCCAAGGTCTACTTCGCGGTGACCGAAGGCGCCCCCTCCGTCGAGGTCGTGGACGCCGCGATCGGCCCCGATCGGCGCCGGCCCCGGGCCCGCGCGGTCAATCCACGCGGCAAGCCGTCGCGCACGGAGCTGGAGGTGGTGGCTCGCGCCGGGGAGTTCGCGGCGGTCGTCGCGAGGCCGCAGACGGGCCGTACGCACCAGATCCGCGTCCACCTCGCCCACGCGGGGACCCCGATCGCCGGGGACATCCTGTACGGGGGGCACGCGGCCGGGCACGTCGGCGGGGCGGTCGTCGACTTCACCCGCCCGCTGCTCCACGCGGCGCGGCTGACCCTACCGGGGCCCGACGGGCCGCGGACGTTCACCGCGCCGCTCCCCGCGGATCTCGCGGCGCTCGGGTCGGCGGGGCTTTTGTTTCCCGACACCGAGGGGTTAGCCTCCAAGGCGTGAACGCCGCCGCTCTCCTCGTGACCCTCGCGCTCGCCGGCGCCGAACCGCCGTCGTCGTCCGAACCGCCGATGACCAAGGAACAGGCGCAAGAGAAGGTGCGGAGCACACTCAACGCCACCGGATCCGCCATCGACGCCTGTAATGCGCGGTACTCCACCGAGAACCCGAAGACCCGCGGCGTGGCGACCGTGGTCGTCAACGTGAGCGCCGAAGGCAAGGTGACCAAGTCGCGCGTCGACACGCGCCTCGAGGGTGCGCGTCACCTCAGGCAGTGCCTCGAAGGCATCGCGAAGCGCTGGGCGTTCCCGGCGCCGAAGGACGCCAGCCAGGAGTTCACGCTGAAGATCCCGATCGGGACCGGCGGCAAGTTCTACATCCCCGGCCCGAACGAGAAGCCGAAGGAGCCGGAGACGAAGGGCCCGGACGGCTTCGTGACCTTCACGCCGAACTTCACGTTCCGCGGCCCGCAGGAGTGATCATGACTCGGTATCTCGTGCCCGTGGCCCTCGCGCTGGGCTTCGCCTTCGCAGCGCCGACGCCCGCTCGCGCGCAGGACGGCGAGGGCGACAAGAAAGTCGTCAAGAAGCCCGGCACCGTCCTCACGTTCTACGGGCTCCGAAAGCTCGAACAGGACCCGGAGGTCTCCGACGAGGAGAAGCTCAGGGAGTGGAAGGCGTTCATCGATCGCGCGAACGAGCAGATCGGCTACGCGAAGCGCGCGATGGATCGCTGGAAGAACGCCGCGCGCCTACGCGTGGTCGACGCCGCGACGCGCGCCGACTCCGACGACGACATCTCCCCGCGCGACAAGATCACGAAGTGGAACGAGGTGAGCGACCTCTACCCGAAGAGCTCGGAGGCGCGCACCGCGCGCAAGCGCATCGCGCACTGGACCTCGATGGAGACGAAGCGCCTCGTCGCCGCCGCGGAGGCGGTGGAGCGCGCGCGCAAGCCGAAGGTCGATCGCATCGGTGCGTGGGAGCAAGTCCTCACCTGGGTCGCGAAGGGCCCGGAGGCCCGCGCTGCGCTGCGCCGGATCAACGACCTGCAGAAGCAGCTCTATACGGAGGCCATGAGCGTCGACAAGATCGCGCGCATCGACCGCCAGACGAAGCTCGAGGCCTGGAACGACGTCCTCGCGGGGCGGCCCTCGCCGGACCAGGCGAAGAAGGCCAAGGAGCGCGTCGCCGAGCTCGAGAGCCAGATGGTCCAAGAGGGCACGATGAAGAAGACCGAGAAGGGCAAGAGCGGGATGTAGCTCGCTACGGGCGTTCGACGGCGCGCGGCGTCGTCGTGCCCTCCTGCGCCTCCACCGCGACCGGCGCGTCGGCGTCGATGCCGATCACCAGGCGGTCGACCAGCACCGTCACCAACGCCACCAACAACATCAGCGCGATCACGACGCCCCACGAGACACCCTGTCGGCGCTCGGTGATTCGGGTCTCGGCGCGCACCATCGCGTCGGTGTCGCCGGGCTTCAGCGTCTCCTCCGGCGGCGCGGCGGGGAGGGCGGCGTGTTGGATCTTCGGCCGCTCGTGCGCGACGACCAGCGCGGTGGGATCTTCTTGCTCCGGTTCGATGTCGTCGAGCGTTCGAATCGACGACTCGCGCCGGGCGAGGACGACCGTGCCGGCGTACGGGGTGTCGTCGGGGAACGCGATCGGGCGCTCCAGGAGATCGTCCACGTGCCGCGAGGTCTCGAGCTCGGCGTCCCCCACGAGATCGCGCACGAACGCGGACACGATCTGGAGCGACGCGGGCGAGGCCGCGGCCGTCAGTCGATCCCGCATCTCGGCCGCGCTCGCGGGGCGCAGCTCGGGGTCGAACGACAGGCCGTCGCTCACGAGCAACTCGAGCGCCGGGGGCACATCACTGCGCATCGCGGTGAGCGTGACCGGGCGCGGGGTCTCCATGCGCCGCATCATCTCGCGGCGCGTCCCGCGCGGGACGTACGGCTCGAGCGTGAGGAGCTCGTAGAGCACGGCGCTCAGCGCGAAGAGGTCGGCGCGGTGATCGACGCGCGCCCCGAGCACCTGCTCCGGCGCCATGTACCCGAGCGAACCGAGGACGTCGCCCGCGTGGGTCTGCCAGTCGGCGACGTTCGACTTCCCGAGGCCGAGATCGATCAGGACGCACCGCCCGTCGAACGCGAGGACGAGGTTGTTCGGGGAGACGTCGCGATGCACGACGCCGAGGGGCTCGAGGGTGTCGGGGTGAATCGCGTCGTGCAGCGCGCGCAGCCCGTCGAGGATCCCGGCCGCGATGGCGACCACGACGTCGATCGGGATGGCGTAGCCGGCGTCGCTCACGCGCTTCAGCACCTTCTGGAGCGAGAGGCCCTCCACGAAGTGCATCGCGATGTAGG
>JAUHYN010000671.1 GCA_030426505.1 bacterium
ACAGCTCGCCCTCCGGGAGGAACGACGCGATCTGCCGGATGATGAGGATGTTGACCTGGTAGACGGCCACGCCGAACACCGCGGGGAGCATCCGACGCCCGAGGACGCGGAGCGTGGGGTGCGAGAGGTCGAGCTTCGGCGCGACGACCATCCCCTCCTTGGCGAGGTACGGGACCTGGAGGAGGAGCTGCAGCGCACCGCCGATCAGGAAGCCCCACGCGACCGCCTCCACCGGGACGTCGAAGAAGCCCCGAAAGCCGATCGCGGCCACGATGATCGCGACGTTCAGGAGGATGGGCGCCGCCGCCGGGGCCCCGAACCGGCCCTGGGTGTTGAGGACGCCGCTGGCCAGGGCGGTCAGCGAGATGAACCCCAAAAAGCCCATCATGATGACCGTGAGGTCCGCGGTGAGGGAGGCGCGCTCGGCCTCGAAACCGGCCGCGAACATCTTCACGGCGACCTCCGGGAACAGCATCCCGAGGGCGATCAGGACCAGGAGGATGGGGATGAGGACCGCGAGGGTCGCCGCCGTGAAGGCCCGCATCGCGGGCAGGCCGCCCCGCTTCTTCTCCTCGGAGAGGAGCGGGATGAAGGCGATCATCAGGGACCCCTCGGCCACCAGGCGCCGCATGAAGTTCGGCACCGTGCTGGCCATGATGTACGCGTCGTGGACGCCCTCGGCCCCGAAGATGTGGCCCAAAGTGGTGTCCCGGACGAAGCCCAGGATCCGGGACAGGAGCGTGAAGACGGCGACGATCCCCGCCCGGCGCGCCATCGTGCGCCCCTCGGATGCTCCCGTGCTCCCCTCAGGCATGCGACCCCCTTCTGGTCACCGAAACTGTCGCTTGACAAGCTCGACGGCGACCGATACCGACCACCCTTCGCATGGCCAACCACGCATCCGCCAAGAAGCGGCACCGCCAGAACGTCACCCGGAACGAGCGCAATTCCGCTGTTCGCTCGCGCATGCGCAAGGCGATCAAGGAAGCCCGCGCCGCCATCGCGTCGAACGCCGACGACAAGGCCGATCGCATCAAGAACGCCGTCCGTGAGGTCTACCACGCGGCTTCGAAGAACGTGATCCAGCCGGGCACCGCGAGCCGCAACGTCTCGCGCCTGATGAAGACCCGCGCCGCCGAGTAGCGGCCGCGTCCGACGTGTCGCCCCCGCGAAACCGCGGCGCGACGCCCTTCCAGGCGGACATCCTCGCGCTCCAACTGGAGCTCTTCAAACACAACGAAGAGACGATCAACGCCGCGGTCGAAGGCTACACCGCGGAGTTCAAGCGTTACGCCGCGCGCTACCGACGCACCGTCCGCGAGGTCGTCAGCCCGGCGCCCGTCGACGAGCTCGTCGCCGCCACGCGCGACGCCACCGTCACCCTCGTCGGCGACTACCACACCCTCTCCCAGGCCCAACGGACCTTCTACCGCCTCCTCCGCCGGCAACCCGCCGACGACCCGAACGTGGTCGTCGCGCTCGAGATGTTCCCCGCGAGCCACGACGACAACCTCGCCCGCTTCGTCGCCGGCCGCATCCGGGAGACCACGCTGCTGAGGCGCGTCGGCCACGTGGATCGCTGGCCGTTCGGCTCGCTCCTCCCGCTCCGCCCCGTGTTCGACCTGTGCCGCGAGCGGGGCTGGCGCGTGGTCGGCATCGACACCGACACCCTCGGCGACTCGCTCGCCGAGCGCGACGCCTTCGCCGCCGAACGCATCGCCGAGGCCGCCGACGGCGCGCGGGTGTTCGTCCTCATCGGCGAGCTCCACCTCGCGCCGTCGCACCTGCCCAAGGCGACCAAGCGGGCCCTGCGATCGGCGGGCCGGCGCGGCCGCGTGCTGCGCGTCCACCAGAACCCGGAGCGCATCTGGTTCGACCAGGCGGCGAAGGGCGTCGTCGACGAACACGAAGTGCTCCGCCTCGGTTCCGACGCCTACGCGCTGCTGTCGGCGTCGCCGGTGGTCGCGCAGCAGTCGTTCCTCACCTGGCTCGACCGCCTCCAGGACGGTGAGATCGAGGAGCCGCGCGCGATGGACGCCGACGCCGCCGAGGAGCTGTTCGTCCACTCCGCGTACGTCATCGCGCGCACGCTCGGGCTCGAGCTCGGGGACGCCCTCGAGGAGGTCGATATCGTGGGCCCGAGCGACCTCGGGTTCTTCGATCGCCTCTGCCGCTCCGGCATGTTCACGCGCCAGGAGGCCCGCCAGATCCGCGCGCACATCCTCGCGAGCGAGAGCTACTACATCCCGCGCGCGCGCCAGGTGTACCTCGCGACGTTCTCGATCAACCACGCCGCCGAGGAGGCCTCACACTTCCTGCGGCACCACATCAGCGGCGAGGGCCTCGAGGATCCGCAGGGGATGGTCGACGCCTTCTACGGCCGCATCCTCAACGAAGCGATCGGCTTCATGGGCAGCAAGCTCGTGAACGCGAAGCGCAAGTGTGTCCACGCGCGGGACCTCGAGAAGGTCGCTCGCGAGGCCGACGGCCCCCCCGCCCCGCGCGGACATCGCCGCCGCCCCGCCCCGCGCCTCGCCTCCACCGGCGGTCACGAGCCGGGCGGCTTGTCGGCGATCGACGTGGAGACGGCGCAGTACGTCGTCGCGCACAAGAAGATGGAGCGCGGCAAACACGTGCCGTGGCTCGCGCAGGTCTTCGAGGGCGACGCGCAGCTCTTCAACGCCGTCACGCACGCGCTCGGCTACATCCTCGGCGACCACCTCTACTACGCGCTCGTGCGCGGCGTGCTCACGAAGGAGGACGCGAAGCGACTCTACGCGGAGCCGTTCGAGGACGAGGGCGCCGCGCTGATGCTGTACTTCGAGTTGGCGGCGCGCGTGCGGAAGGTCCGCATCCCGCCACGCACCTGAGCTTCTACTGGCAGGCGCCGCGCGGGTTGTCGGACGAGTCCACGACGGTGGTCACGAAGTAGATCTCCACGCGCTCGTCCTCGAGCGGGACGAACTCGCGTTCGAGCTCGACGAGCGTCTCGGTCGCCGTGAAGTCTTCGCCGGGGACGAGGTCCTTGCCCTCTTCGCCGAAGCGCCCGCCGATCACGCGGACGCGCACGCCCTCGGGGTTGAGCGCGGGCGGGTCGAGGCGGTAGCGCGGATCGAACACGAGGTCGGTCGCGATGCGCTGGAGCGTGGTCGCGAAGCTCGCCTGACAGATCGAGTCGACGAGGCACGCGATGTTCTCCGTCCCGGACGGCGCGGTGCAGTCGTGGACGCCGAACTCGGGGGCCTCGGTCGACAGCGCTTGCTCGAACGCGCGCGCGAACTCGACGTAGCGCGTCCCGCGCCGCGCCGCGCAGCAGTCCTCGGCCGGGAAGTACGAGCACCACGCGCAGGTGTCGCCGTCGGCCCACGCTTCGGCGGCGTCGCTCGTGCACTCGAACACGTCCGTCTGCACCTGGCGGCAGACCTCGTGGGCCGCGCAGACCGCGCCCTGCGTCGCGCTCGTGCAGGTCGCGCGCGTGGAGGGCTCCGGCCCCTCGAGTTCACACAGCGAGCCGCACGCCGAGCCAATGCCGATGGAGCAGTTCGACGCCTCTCCGTCCTCGGCGCCGACGATCACGGCGACGCGCGTCCGCTCGATCGGCTTGAAGCGCTTCAGGTCCTCGACGAACTGCGCCGGGTCCGTGCCCCGCCTCTGGTCGTCCTCGTCCGACACGATGATGACGACGAGGTTCGCGTCCTCGCGGAGGAAACCGGCGTTGCACCCGAGGCCGAGGACATCGACCGTCGCCGCGAGGCCGACCTCGTCGCCCGACCCGCACGATCCGACCGCGACGTTGCGCTGGAACGCCGCGATCTGCTGCGCGCGCTCCATCGTCGTCGAGTCGATGACGCGCTCGTCCGGGTTCGGGCCGCGGAAGCACCCGATCGGGATGTCGGTCGTCACGCAGCCCGCCGCGTCCGTCTTCGCGAAGACCTCGCGGTCGAGGCCCGGCTCGTACTGCAACACCGGCGTCGAGCGACCCGCGGCCTCGAACTGACGGTTACCTCTCCGGTCCTGATCGGTCGTCACCACCGCGATGCGGTAGTCGGCGCCCGAGTCCGCGATCGTGTTGATGAACGCCTCGAAGTTCGCGGCGAGGTTGGCCTGCTCGTCTTCCATCGAACACGAGTTGTCGACGACGAACAGGATGTCTGCCGGCCGCGGCTCCGCGGCGAGTCGCGTCTGCTCCTGCTCCGTGATCGCCTCGGGGCACTTCTGTTCGAACCTGTAGTCCTGACATCCGAGCGAGGCGGCGAGCGCGAAGGGCAAGGCGCGGCGAATACGCATTCTCGCAGTGTGGTCGAAGGGAGCCCGCGGAATCAACGCTGCCAGCGACCTCCGGGGAGGAGGTACTTCAGCGCGCCGGAGAGGTCGGCTTCGATGCGATCCGGGTCCGCGGCGATCTGCTTGTCCTTGGTGCGGTGTCCACCTTCCAGCAACCACACCTCGAACCCGAGCGCGCGCGCGGCCTTCACGTCGGTCTCCGTATCCCCGATCCACAGCGACTCCACCGGCGGGATCCGGTAGCGGTTCTTCACGAGCTGCGCCTTGTGCTTCCACCGCGCGTCCGGGTCGGGCCGGCGTCCCTTCTTCGGCGCGCCGGAGAGGATCGCGACGAAGTACTTCGACAGCCCGAGCGACGCGACCTGGCTCTCGAGGTTCGTCGAGTCGCGCCGCAGCGTGACCAGGACGATCGGCGTCTTCGTGTAGAGCTTGCCGAGCGCGGTCACCACCCCCGGGCGAATCGTGTCGAGCGAGAGGAGCTCCGGAGTCTCGAGCCGCTCTTCGAAACGCTCCTGGTAGACCTTGTAGCGCGGCGGGAACAGGCGCGACCGCTTACAGATCTCCTGCCACGGTTTGTCCTCGACGCGCAGGCCCCAGTACTCCTTCTGCGGGATCGGCTTGCCCTTGATCTCGGGCGACTCGATCACGTCGAGGTACGCCGCGTAGTGGCGCGCGGTGTCGTCGATCAGCGTCCCGTCGAAGTCGAGGAACAGCATCTACGCTCCCACCGCGCGATCGAGCGCGCGGTGCGCGATGTCCTTGCGGTACTGCATCCCGTCGAACGTGATCGCT
>JAUHYN010000672.1 GCA_030426505.1 bacterium
GAGCGCGGGAGGGAACGCGCGCGCGAGCCGAAGCGCGTGAGGCGCCCAGGCGATCGGCGCCGCGGGCGGCGCGAGCGGGTTCGCGCTCACCCGGGAGTGTTCGTCCACGACGTCGATGAACCACGGCTCCCAAGTCCCCGCCGCCTCGTAGCTCGTAGCGATGCCGCCGACCGACGCGCGCGGATAGTAAGCGGAGCCTCCCGTCGTCGAGACGCGCGGCAAGCTGAACGCGTAGTCGACCCACCCGTACAGGCGCACGCCGTTCTGTTGGCCCGGGTACAGGCCGGCGAGGAGCGCGCGCGTCCCGGCGTGGTAGCGATCGATCAACCACGACCACTTGGTCGCTGCGGCGTCGTCACCGATCAGATCCGCCGCTTCGCGCATCGCCGCCGCGAAGTGAATCGCGCGCGCGTGCGTGTTCAGGACGCCGGTTGGGCCCCCTTCGCGCTGCTTCTTCTTCGCGGAGTACGCGATGTACGGGACGCCCGCGTCCGTCTTGTCCTCGAACGCGCCCGCGAGGATCGGGAGCGCGCGCTGGAGGGCGTCGTAGATCGGGCGCGCGTCCCGTCGACCGCGTACGTGCTCGAGGTGCGCCCACGTCGACAGGAGCGGGAGGAGCGCGCCGACGTGCGCCGCCTGCCAGTCGGCGTCCGGGTACACGGACCACGCGAACGTGCGCGGCCACCCGTCGTCGCGACGGACGCGCTCGAGCAGGTGCATGCTCGTGCGAATCAAAGCGTCCTCGGCGACGACGTCGCGGATGGGGAGGAGCGCGCCGAGATCCTCGAAGCGGTTCCAGTTCACGAACGTGAAGCCGTCCGCGCCGTGCCACGACGGCGCGCGCATCCCGAGCCCCACGTAGAACGGGAACTCGTCGAGCGGGCGCGGCTGCATCGTCCGCGCCGGCTGCCCATGAGAGACGGCGACGCCGAACGCGAGGAGGTGATCCGGATCCAGCTCGACGGAAGGCTCGACGATCGACCACCGGCCGTCGGCGATCGTCGCGGAGAGCGTTGTCCCCGAGCGCTGCTTGTCGAGGCCGCCGAGCTCACCGGTCGGCGCGAGCACGAGCGTGGCCGGCGCGGTGTGCGCGAGGTCGACGTCCGCGTCGGCGAGCGACCACCCGAGGCGATCCAACCGCGCGGCGCGCGAGCGCGGGCGCAAGACGACTTGCACGTAGAGGTACGGCCCGGAGGTGAGCTCGTAGGTCCGCTCCACGATCACGTCGTCGAGCGCGTCGCGCGTGAAGACGCGCGCGTAGAAGCTGGTCGCCTCCTGCACCTCGACGCGCGCGGAGACGGACGGGCGGACGCCGAAGAGCTGCTCGGCGCCCGCGACGCGGCGTCCGTCGATCTCGATGTGCTCGATGCGGCCGCGCCGACGATCGATTCGCACTTGGACGTGTTCGTTCGCGAGGACCACGTCGTCCCCGTCCGCGCCGCACCCGACCTCCCCCGGCGCGGGGGGTGTGAAGGGGCGCAGCGTGGCGCAGGCCGACGACGACGCGACGACGAGCGCGAGCAGCAGTAGCGGCGGGCGCCTCATCCGCCCGCGTTGTGCCAGGTTTCGCGCTGAAGATCAGCGCGGGGCTTTCGCCGGGGCCCGACCGAGCGCGCGGCATACGCTCGGATCGAGGACGCGGGCGACGTAGCGGCGCGTCTCGTGCGGCATGGCGTAGCCGCCGCGCTTCGGGATTCGGCCGGGGCCCGCGTTGTAGGCCGCGACGACGCGATGCACGTCGCCGTCGTAGCGTCGCCAGAGCCAAGCGAGGTAGCGGACGCCCCCGTCGATATTCGCGGCGGCGTCGAACGGATCTGCGACGCCCAGTTGGCGCGCCGTGCCGGGCATCAGCTGCATCACGCCCATCGCGCCGGCGTGGCTCACCGAGTGCGACGCGCCGCGCGACTCGACGTGGGCGACCGAACGCACCAGCGCGACCGGGACGCCGTGTTGCTTCGCGGCGCGGGCGAGCTGTCGATCCCGGTGCCGACCGCACGAACCGAAGAAGTGCCGCGGCAGGTGCCGGCCGTACGCGGCGAGCGCGGCGAGCTTGTCGGGGACGAATCGCGGCGAGAGCAGGTGCGGCCCGCCGCCCAGCAACCGGATGGCGCCGTTCATCGTGAGCAGGCCGGCCACGACGAGCGCGGCGAGTGTGAGTCCGGGGTGGCGCCAGGAGAAGCGCAACAGTCGTCGCATCGAACGACGCAAGAGCGCGCGGAGGACCGACACTCATTCCCTTATCGCGGATCGCGCCGGCGCCCGCGAGTTTTGGGGTGGCTCGGCCCAACCGAAGACCGTGCGCCCCTTGTAGAGGTGGGCGTCGCGCCGCTCCTTTTCGATGTACGCGTCGACGCTCGGTCCGGACGCGGCCTCCACCCGGCGGGCCTCGCGGTCGAGGCGCTCCAGCGCGGCGAGGCGGTCGCTCTCGCCGAGCCGCGCGGCGCTCACGGCGTCCTTCCACACGCGGATCGTGGCGTCATACACGGCGAGCGGTACGGGGAACGGGTGGCCGTCCTTGCCGCCGTGCGCGAGGGAGAACCGCGCGGGATCCGTGAAGCGACTCGGCGCGCCGTGGACGACCTCGCTGACCATCGCGAGCGACGCGATCGTGCGTGGGCCGACGCCCGGCACGAGGAGCAGCGATTCGAAGTCTTCCGGGGCCGCGGCGTCGGCCGCCGCGAGCGACGCCCAGAGCCGCCGCTCGACGACGTCCTTCGGGCGGACGTCGTGGTGGTGCGGCATCGTGAGGTGCGGGAGCAACTCGAGCTGAGGTTCCGGCGCGGGCGCGAGTTCGCGCAGCGAGGCGAGTACCCGCGACGGGCCCTCTCCTACCAGTGCGAGGCAGCCGTCCCGCGCCGGGCGCGCGCGACGATCGGCGAGGTTCACGATCGCGCCGCGGTTGTCGCCGTCGATCGCCTCGTGGGGATCGTCCACGAAGCTCTCGAGGCCCTCGGACAGCCAGTGGTAGCGGCGCGCCTCACCGCGATCGCCGTCCATGCCCTGCTGCACGACGGTCCACTTCCCGTCGGCTGCGACGATCATCGAGTGCAGATAGATCTGAAAGCCGTCTTGCACCGCCGTGTTGTCGACCTTCGCGACGAGGCGGCTCGTGTCGACGAGCGGCGCGGCGTCGAGTCCGGTGCGCTCCCCGACGACCACGAGCTCCGACGGCGTCTTGCGGCTCTGCTTCCCGCGCCCGCCGCACACGTACAGGCCGAGCTCGTCCTTCACGGGATCGAGCCCGCGCTTGAGCGCGCCGAGGACGCTGGTCGTGATCCCCGACGAGTGCCAGTCCATCCCCATTACGCAGCCGAGCGCCTGGAACCAGAACGGGTGCGAGAGCCGACGGAGCACGGCGTCGCGGCCCTCGTGGATCACGATCGCCTCGACGATCACCCGCCCGAGCTTCGCCATCCGCGACGACAGCCACGGCGGGACGCGCCCGCCGTGAAGGGGGAGATCGGCGCGCCCGGTGCGTTGACCCATACAAGCGTTCAGTACACCCGCCGGGCCGCGCGGGCAACCTTCAGCGCCGCTGCGCGAAGGCGTGCCCGAGCGCGAGGAGCTTCGCGTCGGACCAGCGCGGCCCGAAGAACGACAGCCCCACCGGGCGGCCCTCGGTCTCGCCCATCGGCACGGTGAGATGCGGGCAGCCCTCGATCGCCGCCGCGCCCGAGGCGCTCTGTACGATCGCGTCGCCGGCCGCGTAGTCGATCGGCCACGCGGGCGAGTTGGTCGGCGCGACGAACGCATCGAGGCGTTCGGCGCGGGCGACCGCGGCGATCCCGGACTCGGCGACCAACGCCGCGATGCGCGCCTTCGCGGCGCGGTAGGCCTCGGCGTCCGTCGCGGCGACCGCGCGTTCGAAGAGCTCTTGTCCGAAGTGCGGCGTGACCGTCGCGGCGTTTGCTTCGCCGTACGCGATCAACGCGGCGAGGTCGCGTGGCTGTCCGTCGCGCGCGTGGGAAGCCAGGTAGGCGTCGACGCCCTCGCGGAACTCGTAGAGGAGTACGGAGAGCTCGTCGGCGCCGAACGTCGCGCGCTCCGGGAGCTCGACCTCGACCAGCGTCGCCCCCGCCGCTTCGAGCTCTGCGCGCGCGGCGTCGAACAGCGCGTCGACCTCGGGCTCCTGTCCCCGCCCGCTCGTCACGACGCCGAGTCGCGCGCCCTGGAGCGACGCGTCGGCGAGCGCGGCCTCGAAGTCGAGCGCGAGGTCGTCCGGGATCGCGTGCGTGGCTTCGTCCCGATCGTCGCGGCCCGCGAGTGTCGTGAGCACGCGCGCGGCGTCGGCGACCGTCCTCGTCATCGGACCGGCGGTGTCCTGGGTCTCGGAGATCGGGACCACGCCGCGTCGCGACACGAGCCCGACGGTCGGCTTGAATCCGACGATGCCGTGTACGGAGGCCGGGCAGACGATCGAGCCGTCCGTCTCCGTCCCGATCGCGGCGGACGCGAACCCCGCGGCGACCGCGGCCGCCGAACCGGAGCTCGAACCGCACGGGCTCAGCCCTCGGCGCCGAGCGTTGTGGGTCTGTCCTCCGAAGCTGCTCCAGCCGCTCGTCGACTTCGTGCTGCGAATGTTCGCCCACTCGGAGAGGTTCGTCTTGCCGAGGATCACCGCGCCGCCCGCGCGGAGCTTCGCGACGAGCGGCGCGTCGCCGTTCGCGACGTTGCCCGCGAGCGCGACGGAGCCCGCGGTGGTCGCGAAGCCCGCGGCGTCGATGTTGTCCTTCAGCAGGATGGACGCGCCGTACAGCGGCGCGACGTCGGCCTGCGCGGCGGCCTGCGCCGCGGCGTCGGACGCGACGGCGACGACGGCGCCGAGCCCCGCGTCTTGGTCGTCGCGTTCGGCGATGCGCGCGAGGTAGGCCTCGGCGAGCGCGCCCGGATCGAGGGTGTCGTTCGCGACCGCGGCGGCCTGCTCCACGACCGGGGCGTCCAGCCAGGTCTGTACGGACCGCGTCGGCGGTGTCGCGGACGGGGGCGCCTTCGGACAGGCGCACAGGAGCAGCACGCCGAGCAGCGCGGACCTCGTCTTCATCGCGGCCGAGTGTGCTAGCGTCGGGGACCCGA
>JAUHYN010000673.1 GCA_030426505.1 bacterium
GCCGCGATCAACACGATCTTGTCGGTGATCGGCGTGGACCTGAAGACGCTCCGCCCGCAGCCGACGGTCGAAGGGTACACGGTGCCCGGCGGCTACTCGGCGCAGTCGGTACGCCCGATCGCGCTCCGCCACGTCTCCGAGATCGGCCGCGCGCTCTACGGCAAGGCTTCGATCAGCGGCATCGGTGGCATCGAGACCGCGCGCGACGCGGCGCAGTTCATCGCGATGGGTTCGTCCACCGTGCAGATCTGCACCGGCGCGATGCTGCGCGGCTTCGACATCATCACCGAGCTCTGCGACGACCTCCTCGCGTACATGGAGGAGATGGGGTTCGCGACGCTGAAGGACTTCGAGGGCAAGGCGCTCGAGTACTTCACGACGCACTACGACCTCGTCGAGCGTCAGAAGATCGCCAAGCGCGAGCGCGCCGGTCAGCGCAGCCGCGACGACGAGTGGTCCGGCGACGCGATCAAGGAGCAGACGGCTGCTCTCACCTCCGACTGACCAGGAGCCAAGACATGTCCCGCTCCCCGAAGGCCGACATCCTGTACGGCATCGACGACGTCCCACCTCTGCTCGAGTCCGTCACGCTGGGGTTTCAGCACTACCTCACGATGTTCGGGTCGACGGTGGCGATCCCGCTGATCCTCGCCGAGCCGCTGGGCCTGAAGGACAAGCCGGTCGAGCTCGGCCTGCTCATCGGCACGATGTTCTTCATCAGCGGGATCACGACGCTGCTGCAGACCACGCTCGGGAACCGGCTCCCGATCGTGCAGGGCGGGACGTTCTCGTTCTTCGCGCCGACGTTCGCGATCTGCGGGATGGCCGCCGTCGCGAACAGCGGGTTCGAGGTGCGGCTCCAGCACGTGCAGGGCGCGATCATCATCGGCGCGGTGTTCGAGATCGTCGTCGGCTACACGGGATTGGTCGGGCGGATGCTGAGGTTCGTCGGGCCGGTCACGATCGCGCCCACGATCGCGTTGATCGGCCTCGCGCTGTTCAAGTTCGGCGCGCCGATCGCGGGGACGCACTGGGGCATCGGCGGCCTGACGATCGGGTTGATCATCCTGTTCTCGCAGTACCTCCGCCGCTCGCACCGGGTGTTCGAGCTGTTCCCGATCCTCCTCGCGATCCTGAGCGCGTGGGGCGTATCGGCGCTGCTCACGTACACCGGCGTGTTCCCGGAGGGGCACCCGGCGCACGTGAAGACGGACGTCCTCGCCAACGCGCCGTGGTTCAGGATCCCGTACCCGTTCCAGTGGGGCCTGCCGCAATTCTCCGTCGCCGCCGCGATCGGGATGATCGCGGGGTACGTCGCGTCGATGGTGGAGTCGATCGGTGACTACTTCGCCGCCGCGCGGCTCTCGGGTGCGCCGACGCCCGACCGGAAGACCATCAACCGCGGCATCGGCATGGAGGGCATCGGGTGCCTCGTGGCCGGCGTCTTCGGCACGGGCAACGGCACGACCTCCTACAGCGAGAACATCGGCGCGATCGGCCTGACGCGCGTCGGCAGTCGGCGCGTGG
Organism: bacterium; assembly: GCA_030426505.1. Taxonomy (GTDB): domain Bacteria; phylum Myxococcota; class Kuafuiibacteriia; order Kuafuiibacteriales; family Kuafuiibacteriaceae; genus JAUHYN01. Next base: position 1,528 of record JAUHYN010000673.1, read on the forward strand.
TGCAGATGGGCGCGGCGATCATGTTGGTGCTCGGCGTGTTCGGTAAGTTCGGCGCGCTGTTCACGACCATCCCGCAGCCCGTCGTGGGCGGGATGTACTGCGTGATGTTCGGGATGATCGCGGGCGTCGGGCTCTCGAACCTGCAGTTCGTCGACCTCAACTCCGCGCGCAACCTGTTCATCATCGGCTTCGCGTTCTTCATGGGCCTCTCGGTGCCGGAGTACTTCGCGAAGCCCGAGAACGCGATTGTGCTCGGCGAGTCACTCCAGTGGCTCTCGGACATCCTCAACGCTCTCGGGAAGACCGGCATGGGCGTGGGCGCGCTGATCGCCGTCGTCCTCGACAACACGATCCCCGCGAGTCAGGCCGAGCGCGGACTCGACAAGTGGGGCATCGACGACTCCACGACCCCGCACTGAATCACGACCTCGCGCCCCAGCGCGCGCTCGAGCAACGCGCGCTCCTGCCGCGCGGCGCGCACCTCGTCCAACACGTCGCTCCCCGACGCGTAGATCTCGACGTTCTCGTCGTGGACCTCGACGAGCGCCGACGTCACGGCCTGGCCGCCCTTGCGGTCGAGCGCGATCGCCACGCGCAGGATCCCCGCGAGCACCTCCAACGCGCGCTGCCGTTCGGGCGCGAGCTTGTTGAAGCGCTTGTGCTTCGCCTTCGGGAGCGACTTGCGGTGGTAGCGGACGAGGAGGGCGAGGAAGCGCACTTCGTCGTTCGTGAAGCCGGGCATCCGCGCGTGCCGGATGAGGTAGCGCGCGTGTTTGTGGTTGCGCCGGTAGCTCACGAAGTGGCCGACGCGGTGCAGCTCCGCCGCATACTCGAGGTACCGGCGATCGTCGTCGGTGCGGCCGTGGAGCTCGCGGGTGCGGTCGAAGATCTCGAGGGCGAGCGTGCGGATGTGCCGCGCGCGCGGGCCGTCTGCGCCGTAGCGTCGGCCGAGCTCGAACACGGTGCGGCGCTGGAGGCTGCCGGTGAGGGCGCGACCGGCGTCGGCTTCGCTCTGTTGGAGGTAGTCGCGGATCACGCCCTCGCGGAGGGAGGCGTCGCTGAACGTGATCGAGTCGACGGCGATTCGCTTCAATAGATGCGTGATGAGGACGGCGCCGAGGTGGATGGTGTCGGCGCGGCGCGGCTCGACACCCGAGTCGGAGACGCGCTCTTTCGGTGACTGCTTCACGAGGCGCTTCGTGAGGTCCTCGAGATCCTCGAGCGACGCGGACTCGGAGTTGATCGTCTTCCACGAGCTATCGGGTGCGATCGCGAGCTCGCCGAGCGCGGTGAGTGTGCCGGAGGTGCCGACCACGAGGTCCACGCCGTGTTCATGGATCGCCTCGATGACCTCGCCGGCGACCTCGTCGATGTGGCGGCGGAGGCGCTTGAGGTCCTTCTTGTCGAGGCGGCCCTCGTCGCCGATCGTGTCGCGCAAGCGTCGGACGCCGAGGGGGAGGCTGGTCGCGACCTCGATCTGATCGCCGACGCCGACCGTGAGCTCCACGCTGCCGCCGCCGATGTCGACGACGAGCGCGCGGCGTTGCTGCAGATCGATTGTCTGGAGGACGGCGAGGTAGATGAGGCGCGCCTCTTCCTCGCCGCTGATCACGCGGGCGTCGAGGCCGGTCTCGTCGCGGACGCGCCGCACGAAGTCTTCGCCGTTCTCCGCCTCGCGCGTCGCACTCGTCGCGACCGTGACCACGCGCTCCGCACCGATCGAGCGCGCGATCCGCGCGTAGCCCTCGATCGCTTCGACCGCCGCCTCGACGCGATCTTCACGGAGGTGACCCGTCTCGAATACGCCGTCGCCGAGTCGGACGAAGTGCTTGTCCTTGTCGATGAGCTCGAGGCCGCCGGCGGACTGCGCGTCGGCGGCGATCATGTGGACGGAGTTCGACCCGATGTCGATGGCAGCGATTCGCACGTATGCGTGATGTGCAAACCGAGGACCATCGACTGCGCGCATCGTGCGCCCCGAAATGTGCGGGGCGAGTTCGCCATCACTGTGGCAGTTGGCCACGTGAGCGAGCCCAACGCGTGCTCGCGATTCGCTGGCAGAGTTCCTGCACTCCCCGCGGCTCATGCCCACGACAAGCGTCCCCTTCCTCGCACTCGCCGCCGTCACGTTCGTCCCCAGCGCCGCCCTCGCGTACCAGACCGGGTCGCCGTTCTCCGTGGAGTGCCACGAGCGCATGACGCGCTACGCACTCGACGAAGCACGCGGCGCGACCCAAACCGAAGACGCCGTCCCGCTGAACGACGACGAGCGCGCGCTCGAGCACGACCTCCCGTTCGAGATCGACTCCAAGGACGGGTACGGCACGTGGGTCGCCGTGCTCGCGAACCGCAGCCTCGACTTCGGCGGAAACGAGGCGACCGACCTCGAGAACCTCGCTTTCGTGCATGGCGCCGAGCAGAACCAGCAGCGTCACTGCCTCCGCCGTTCCACTCAGGACGGCGCGCCGGGTGCGCAGGCCGCGCTCGAAGAGTGCCGGCAGTACATCCGTGAGCAGGCCGAGCTCGCCATTCAAGGGCTCGACGCCTCCGGCCGCGTGAACCGGAACGCGAAGATCGCCTTTCCGGCGACGCTCAACATTCGCGGCCAGCTCGATCTCGACGCCCCCCAGTTCTACGTCGGCCTGGGACGCGCGCTCCACACGATTCAGGACGGCTTCAGCCACTCCTACCGAACGCCTGACGACCTCCGCGTCATCACCATCCTCAACTACGCCGAACTCGCCGAAGCCGAGCACGACATCGAAGTCGACGGCCCGGTCCACGCGGGGACGCTCGACGAGTGCGTCGATCTCGACGACTTCCGGAACGGCCGCCTCCAGATGGCGCGCAAGGCGTCGATCGACTTCGCGACCGTCCTCTATGACCGCACGCTGACCGCCGACGAGAAGCGCGCCGGCGTCGAGACCGTCCTCGACACGTACCTCTCCTACGAGCCCGGCTGTACCGTCGAGAACAACTGGTGCGACGCACCGGAGACGCAGTACGGCGACTCCGAGCCGATCACCTGCTCGGACGCCGGCTCCCCCGCCACGGGCGGGCTCGCGCTCGGCGTCGGGCTGATCGGACTCCTCCTGCTCCGCACGCGTCGCCGCCGCAAGAAGTTGCTGCCCATCGCGCTCCTCGCGTTCGCCGCGATCGCGATGACGCCCGACCGCGCCGAAGCGAACGACTTCGGTCTGTACGTCTCGGGCAGCGGCGCGATCATGAACACCGCCGCGGCGACCTCGATCGGCGGACGCTACGCGCTGAGCGAGAACTGGGTCCTCGGCCTCGATGGCGAGTGGAACCCGTGGCTCAACGGCACCGACTCGATCCGCAGCGGCGTCGTGAACGTCTACGGCACGGTGATCTTCCGCGTGCCGCTCGATGACGACAACCTCAACCTCCGCACCACGCTGCAGCTCGGGGCGACGCGCATGATGTTCGATCTCGTGGGCGTCCCCGAGGGCAGCATCGGACCGTACATCGGCTTCAATCCGCTGGGCCTCGAGTGGCGCATCGCGAACGAGGTCTACAT
>JAUHYN010000674.1 GCA_030426505.1 bacterium
CGATGGAGTACATCCGGGGGCGCAACCTCGACCAGGTCGTGCGCGCCGCGATTCAGCACGGCGAGCAGCTGTCGGTGCAGTTCGCGTTGTCGACGATCTCGGAGGTGCTCCGCGGGCTCGCGTTCGTCCACCGCCTCAAGGACAACGAGGGTCGCGCGCTGGGCGTCGTCCACCAGGACATGACGCCGAGCAACGTGCTCGTCTCGTTCTTCGGCGAGGTGAAGATCACGGACTTCGGGATCAGCTACGTCACTTCGCGTGACGGCGGTCTGCGCAAGGGCGTGCTCAAGGGCAAGCCGCGCTACGTCGCGCCGGAGGTGCTGGCCGGCAAGCGCGTGAACAACACGGCCGACATCTACGGCGTCGGGGTCGTGCTGTACGAGCTCCTCAGCGGCCGCGCGTTGTTCGCGCGCCCGAGCGTGAAGGAGACCCTCGCCGCCGTCGCGCGCAACGAGCTGCCGAACTTCCACGAGGAGCTGCGCCAGTTCGGTGACGGCATCGCGCGCATCCTCGATCGCTGCCTCAAGAAGGACCCGGGCGAGCGCTACCGCACGGCCGAGTCGATGGCGGCGGACGTCCTCAACGAGCTGTCGAAGCGCGGTGGTCCGCTGCCCGCGGCGACGCTCGGCTACCAGGTCCGGCACTACTTCAAGAACGACCCGGACGTGCCGGAGATCGACCCGACGCTCGAGCAGGCCATCACGATGGGCGGCGGCGACTTCGGCGTCATCCCGCAAGACCTCGACGAGACGCTCCTCGAGCTCGACCGCCTCCTCGGCGACGAGCCCAGCGTCGACCTCTTCTCCGTCCCGGCGGACCTGCAGCGCGAGCTGTCGGACCTCGAGGACATGGATCCCTTCGCCGCCGAGACGCCGCTCCCCGACTTCGTCTGGGACGCGGGGAGCGAAGCGGAGATCCTCCGCCGCGCGGACGCTGCGTACGGCCACAACCCGCTCGTGCGGGAGCCGTCGCCGCTGTTCGAGGCCGGTCCCCCGGCGCGCATGCCGCCGCCGAAGGAGGCCCCCGCCCTCCCGCAGTTCCCGCGCGCCGCGGCCGAGCCGTCGGTCGACGTGTCCACCGAGGACGCGCAGATGGCGGAGCCCGCGCTCCCGCCCCCGGTCGCCGCCGAAGCGAAACCGAACGGCGCGCCGCGCGCGTCGAGCGTGGAGCTGAAGCCGGAGGCGCCTCGCGTGGAAGACGCGCGCGCGCCGGTCGAAGCCAAGGTCGAGATCGCGAAGCCGGTCGAAGCCCCGAAACCCGTCGAGGCCCCGAAGCCCGTCGAGGCGAAGCCGCGCCCGGTCACGCCGGTCCCGGTGATCCAGGCGCCCGCGCCGTCGTCGAAGGGGTTCTGGGTCGGCCTGTCGGTCGGCCTGGCCGTCGGCGCCGCGGTGGGCGCGGCGATCTTCGCGATGATGGGATAGCACCGACGTCAGCCGCGCTCCGCGCGGGCTGCGAGCTGTTCACTCATTCGATGATCGCGACGCCCGGGCGGTGCAGCAGCACCCCATCCACCAGCAGGCGCTCGTCGCGCAGATGATCTTCGCCGAGCTTCACCGCGGACTGCGTGCCCGCCGCGACGAGGGAGGCGCCTTGGTCGAGCTCGTCGAGGAAGTCGGCGGCGCGGGCGGCGCCGTGGGTCTCGAGCGCGAAGAGGACGAGGAGCGCCGAGGCGGTCGGGTTGCAGTCGATCGACAACAACCGGATCTTCACGTGGTCCTGGAACGCCTCCGTGTTGTCGTAGCCGAGGGCCGCGAGGCGCCCCGCGGCGCTCATCGCGGACTCGAGGTACAGGTGCGGCTGCTGGAGCTCCTGGGGGAGCGTGCGGTTGATGCGATCGATCGCGTCCGCCGCGAGGCGCGCCGCGTGGCGCGTCGTGATGCCGCGGAAGCCGCGCGCGACCGAGCGGCCGGTGAAGATCGCGACCGCGGCGATGTCTTCGTACTCGGGGCCCGGGCCCGAGCCCGGTGAGCGCTCGTCGCGCTCGATCGCCTCGACCGCCTCTTCTCCCTCCACCGCTCCACCCATCGCGCCGGGGCCGAAGACACTCTTCCGGTTCTCCGCGAGCTCGAGCTCGATCCGCGAAGTGCGCGCGTTCGCGTTCGTCGCGCTCGTGTAGTCCACGCGCTGCAAGCCAGATTGCAGCGGGTACGTATCGAAGTAGTGCCGCTCTCCGTGGGCGTCGACGAGGTGGCCCTGGTGGAAGCGCGGGCCGTCGTCGCCGCGGACCAGGACCACGCCGTTCTTGTCGACGAGCACCGCCTTCTCGTGCGGACCGATCGGCGGCAGGCTCGTGAGCGCGTTGGCCTGCGACGCCGTGACATGCGGCTGCACGCCCGTGGTGGTGAGCGACTGGATCGTCTGGCTCACCTGCCCCGCCGTGCGCAGCCAACCGTAGCTCCCCGGCAGCATGTGTTCGCTCTGACCGAGCGCCTGCGCCGGCCACGACGTGCGGCCGTGGTGGAAGAGCTCCGAGACCATCTGCTCGCTCGCCGCGAGCTGGACCCCGGTCGGCGGCGGCGCCGCGGCGCTCTTCATCCACTGCCACATCGGGTTCGTGTTGTCGGGCGCGAGCACGTTCGACACCTGCCCGCGCATCAACCCATTGAGGAGCAGCGCCGGGAGCATCTGTTCGGACGCGACGCGGTCACTCGCGCCCTTCGGGTTCGCGGGGAGCGCGAGCTGCAAGTTGTCTTTCGCGGCGCCGAGCTGCGGGTGGCAACGGATTCGGTCCATCAACTCACCCCGAGCGCGCTGCGCCGCGCGCGGGTCCCCGTCCACGAGCGCACGCGAGAGCGCTTCGAGGCCCGGCCACAGATCACGGAGGAGGTCGTGCTCGGCGACCGAAGCGAGGTCCGGCCCTACGCGCGACGCGAGGTCGTGCAGCGGGACGCGGTGCTCTTCGATCGCGCGGTCGACCTGCAGCACCGCCTTCTTCAGCTCGCGCCGCGCCGCCTTCGCGTCCTCCAACCCGTCGAGCTTCGGGACCGCCCGCTTCTTCATCAGTTCGAAGCCAAGGTCCGCCATGCGATGCAGCGCGCGCAGCAGACCGCGCCCCAGGAAGGCCTCGCAGTTCGCCGCGCCGATCTCGAGCAGCGCCGCGAGCATCGCCGAGTCCATCGCGACCGAAGCGAGCAACCGACCGTCCAGCCCCGGCGTCGCCTCGGCCCTCGCCTGCGTCCCGGCCGCCGCGTGATCCAACGCTTGCGCGAGCCGGCGCGCGTGCCCCGGCGGCATCGACTCCAACGCGCTCGCGCGGAGCTCCATGTGCCCCGCGAGCGTCTCCAGCGTCCGGCCCTCGCTCGAGTTCGGTCCCGCCGTCTCCGCAGCGCGACGTGCCGCCGCCGCCTCCGACGCGAACGTGAAGGACGCCTCCGACGCGAGCCCGCGACTCATGTACCCCGCGCAACGCTCCAACGCCCCCGCCGCACGCGACACCGCGGGCGACGACGGCCCGCGGAGCTCGGCGCGCGCACCGTCGCGTCGCGCTTCACCGCGTCGATCGTCGAGGCGCGTCTCCACGGAGCGCAGCACCGTGCGACGCGAGCGCCGGTGGACCTCGCGCCGCTCCGTGATGAACTGCTGGTGCTCCTCCTCGGTGCGACGACGCTGCTTCGCGCGGTCCTCCGCGGTGGTGCCCGTCTCGGCGAGCGCCTCCGTCACGGCGCTCGTGCGCGCTTGCTGCCCGACGCGCTGCCCCGGCGCGGCGCCGTCCGTCGCGCCGGGCCCCGCGGGGAGCGTGCCCTCCTGCCGCCGTCGCCCGTGCGCCGGTGCGTGAGAGGGAGGTAGGCGGCGAGTGCTCATCGCTACGAGGCGGCGCGGGCGCGCTCGAGAGCGATTATAGGCGATCGATCCAGGCGGAGCGCGAGGCGCCCCGCGCGAAAGTGAAGACGGCGAGGAGACCGTCGGGCGGGTCAGTCGAGTTCGAAGCGGATGACGATGGTCTCGACGTCCGGCCCGATCTCTCCTGCGTCCGCCTTACTGATCTTGAAACGGCCGCGCTGCGCGAGGTCCTGCATCGTCGCGATCAACTCCGCGCGCGGGATGCGGACCAGGACGTCGTCGCCCTGGGCCTCGAGCGTGCCCTCGTGCGACGCGACGATCTTGCCGATCTGCGTGCGGACCTTCGCGGCGCCCACGCCCGGCGCGCGCACCACGAAGTGCGGCCGCTCCGCGATCTCCGTCGCGTGACCGCTGACCTGCACGCCGGACGGGGTCTCGGAGCCGCCCGGGACCACCGCCGCGAACACGAACAGCGCCGCCGCCATCCCCACCGCGGCGAGCCCACCGAACGCGAAGCGGCGATCCGGCGACAGCTCCTCACGCGTGTCGAACTCCGGGAGATCGGCGCGGGCCTTCGCGGCCATCAGCACGCGCCCCGCGAAGCCTGTCGGCGCCTGCTCGGCCGGCGCGCTCCGCATCGCCGCGACCAACGCGCGGCGACGCGCGGCCTCGGCGCGACAGTCTTCACAGCCATCGAGGTGCTTCGTGAGCCACGCGAGATCGGAGCGCGCGACGTCGCCCTCGTCGCGTTCGGCGTCGATTTCGTCGTCGACCAACCGCAACGCGCGGCGGTGAGGATCGAGCAGAGACCAGGTACGTTCGATGAAGCTCATCCGAAAATCCTCATGAGCCGACGCGCGAGCGCGCTGCGCCCGCGGTGAATGCGGCTCTTCACCGTGCCAATGGGCAGGCCGGTGATCTCGGAGATCTCTTCGTAGGAGAGATCTTCCATGTCGCGCAGCACGACGACTGCGCGGTGATCGTCTGCGAGCGTCCCGATCGCCTCTTGGACGAGCGCCGCCGTCTGTTGATCGGCGATGCGATCGTCGGCCGGGACATCGCGGTGGTCGGGGAGCGCGCCGGGTCCGTCGTCGGCGAGCTCGTCCAGTGATCGCTTCTTCGAGCGACCGCGTCGCTCGAGGTACTTGATCCGGTTGAGCGTCTGGTTCTTGGCGATTCGAAACAGCCACGTCGAAAACTGCGACTCCCCTCGAAACTCCCCGGCGTTCTTGTACAGCGTGATGAAGACGTCCTGTGCGACGTCCT
>JAUHYN010000675.1 GCA_030426505.1 bacterium
GAACAGCGGCGCGAGGCCCTCGGTTCGGATTGACGAGGAGGGGCGGTCGAATGTGCTATTTTGACCGTCTATGGCCGACAACCCAGCGCAACTGACCGAGACCCTGCTCGCCGTCGCGCGCGGCGAGATTCCCCTGGCGAACGTCGCGGGCCTCAGCGCGAAGGAGCTGGCGCACGTGCTGAGTCAGGCGCTCGCGCAGATGCAGGTCGGCCGCGACGACAAGGCGCTGCCCATACTCCGAGTGCTCGTCGCGCTCGACGAGCAAAACCCGGTCTTCCACGAGTACCTCGGGCTCGCGTACGAGCGGCTCGGCAAGCACGACGAGGCCCTCGAGTCGTACTCGCGCAACATCGAAGCGCTCGGCGCGCTCACCTCGGCGGAGGATCGCCTCTGCGAGGGCTACCTCCTCCGCGCGCGCCTCTTCGCGCAGCGCGGTGAGCTCGGCGAGGCCAAGGACGACGTCGCCGCGGCGAAGCGTCACCACTCTGGCGCCGACCGCGAAGTCGCGCAGGAGATCGCAGTGCTGGAGCAGGTGCTCGGGGAGTCGCGGGCATGACGGTCATTCGTTCGAACCCGAAGGTCGGGACCCCGGAGTACGGCGAGGCGATCGACGCGACCGCGACGCGCGGCGCCGACGCGATCCAGAAGATGCCGGAGGCCGACCGCGACGCCATCGTCGGTCAGCTCCCCGGTCGCCTCGGCGACATCAGTCGCACGCTCCAGAAGCGCGTCCTCGGTCGGAGTCAGGCCGAGCTCGAGGCGTCGATCGCGGGCGGCCGCCACTTCGAGCCGACGGCCGCGAGCGGCGATCGCCTCGCGACCCTGAAAGAAGCTGTCAGCGAGGAGAAGGCCCCGCGGATCGCGGCGGCGCTCGCCGACATCGCGAAGACGGCCGAGGTCGATCTGTCGATCTTCGACCGCCTCGTGCAGAAGCTCGAGCTCGTCGCCGAGCTGGCGGGCCGAGACCTGTCGATGATCCCCGCGCCCACGCGGAGCAAGATCCAGTCGCTCGCCGACGGTGACCTCGCGAAGCTCCCCTCCGTGATCGCTCAGGAATTGGGCCACTACGCCTACAAGCCGCTCGGCGACTCCATCAATCGATCGACCTGATCGAGGCGCGCGCGCCACACCTGGTACGCGCGCCCCTGACCGTGAATATGAACTCCGCACGAACGCGGTGAGGTCGAAACTCCGCGGCCGACGGGTCCACGCTCGTCCCATGCGCCGCTTCGTCCTCCCGTCGTTCTTCGGTTTGGTCGTCCTGCTGTCCGGTGCGGCCGCGTGGTCATCGACCGCGGGCACACTCGTCGTCGACGCGCGCCCGAGCAGTGCCGTCGTCGTCGACGGTGAGTCGCTCGGCGACACCCCGATTCGCGTCGAGCTCGAAGCCGGCGAGCACGAGGTCCGACTCCGCGCCCCCGATGGTCGCGAGCGCGCGTTCTTCCGCCAGGTCGACGCGGGCCGCGAGACCACCTTCCGCTTCCACTGGAGGTAGCGCGTTGCGGCGCGACTGCGCGCAACGTAGCGTGCCGCCGCGTGGTCACCGAGACCATCGACACCAAGCGCGCGCGACGCCTCGCGCTCGCGCGCACCGGGCTCCTCGAACCGAAGTGGACCGGGCTCCCGGCGCGTGCGCCGAAGAACGAAGCCGGCGCGCGCGAAGCCGCGTACGCGATCATGCGTCGCTTCGGGTACCTGCAGCTCGACACGGTCTCGATCGCTGGCGCGCGCAGCCACGTGCTCGTGTTGCTGTCGCGCCTGAAGAACTTCGACCCGGCGCTCGGTGAGTCGCTCCTCGCCCCGGGCGCGCCCGTGTTCGAGTACTGGGGCCACGAGGCGTGCTGGCTCCCGATGGAGCTCTACCCCGCATTCGAGTTCCGCCGCGAGCGGCTGTCGGTTCACCCCTGGTGGGGTGACCTCCTCACCGAACACGCCGACGTCGCCGACCGCTTGCGCGCGCGCATCGCGGAGGAAGGCGCGCTGCGCTCCGCCGACATGGAGGGACAGGGCGGCGCCGGGTGGTGGAACCTCAAGCTCGCGAAGAAGATCGCGACGTCGCTGTGGTTGTCCGGCGAGCTCGCGATCCGTGAGCGCGTCAATTTCCTCCGCACGTACGATCTCGCGGAGCGCGTCATCCCGCCCGAGGTCCGCGCTCGAACCGTCACGCGCGAAGCAGCGCTCGAGACGCTCATGGAGGTCGCGGTGAGCGGCCAGGGCTGGGCGTCGCGGCGAACGGTTCAGGAGACGTGGCGCCTGAGGAACATGAAGCCGGAGCTCGACGCTGCGCTCGAGCGGCTCGTGGCGCGCGGCGCGCTCGTTCGCTGCGCGTTGGTCCTCGACGACGGCCGCCGACGCGCGGGCTTCGTGCGCCCCGAGGATCTCGAGCTCGCGGACCGCCTCGCGCGGCTGCGCCCGCGAGACGACCGCGGCGTGTTGCTCTCGCCGTTCGATCCGCTGCTGTGGGATCGGCAGCGCGTCGCGGACCTCTTCGGCTTCGACCAGATCCTCGAGATCTTCAAGCCGGCGCCGCAGCGCAAGTACGGCTACTTCTGCCTCCCGGTCCTCGCCGGCGAGCGCCTCGTGGCGCGCTACGACCTCAAGGCCGATCGCCGCCGCGGGCAGCTGAATGTCCTGGCGCTCCACCACGAGTCGCCGAAGCGCGTCGCCGCCGCGAAGGACGCCCTCGCGCGCCACGCGGACGCGGTACGGCTCGCGCTGGTTTGATTCGGCAGCAAGTTCCGAGGTTCGATATTGCGGATGAGTCAGCTCTCCGGGATCGACCTCAATCTGCTCGTCGTCCTCTCCACGCTGCTCGAGGAGGGCGGCGTCACGCCGGCGGCGCGCAAGCTCCACCAGACGCCTTCGGGGGTGAGCCGCGCGTTATCGCGGTTGCGTGATCTCTTCGATGACGAGCTCTTCGTGCGCACCGGGCGCGGTCTGTCGCCGACTCCGCGCGCCGAGGCGCTCGCCGCGCCGCTCGCGCGCCTCCTCGGCGATGTGGATCGATTGGTCCACGAAGCGCCCTCGTTCGACGCATCCCGCGCGGAGCGGAGGTTCCGGATCGCGTGCGTGGACTACGCGCAAGCCAGCTTGCTCGCGCCGCTCGTCAATCGGCTCGCGGAAGAGGCGCCTCACGTCGAGCTCGAGCTGCACCACCGCTCACCGCGGAGTGATCGCGAACTGGACGCGGCGACGCTCGACCTCTCGATCTTCCCCAGGCACGCGTCGAGCGCGGGCGTGGTCTGGACGCCGTTGTACGAGGAGCGCTACGTGTGCGTCGTCGCGGAGGACGCGCCCGTACGACGGCTGACGACCAAGCGATACGCGGCGATGGACCACGTGTTGGTCGCACCGCGCGGTGAACGCGGAGGCGTCGTGGACGAGGCGCTCGCGGCCGAGGGGCTGTCGCGACGCGTGGCGGTGCTGGTCACTTCGTTTCTCATGGTGCCGCACGTGTTGGTCGGTACGGCGCGGGTAGCGGCGGTGCCGCGGCGCTGGGGCGCGTTCCTCGCAGAGCACTACCCGCTGCGCTTGCTCACGCCGCCGGTGAAGATCCGCGGCTTCACGATGTGCATGGGGTGGCACGAAGTCTTCCGCGCGGACCCGGCGCATCGGTGGCTTCGTTCGCAGGTCGTCGCGGAGGTTCGTTGACGCGCGCGCAAGTCGGCGTTGCGGGATCCGCACGCGTCGTGGTGCGCGCGTCGAGGCACGATGGAGGCATGAAAGAGATCATCACTCGCCTCTACGACGCGTTCGCCGCCCGCGACCTCGAAGCCCTCGAATCCATCCTCGCGCCCGACGTGGTCTGGGCGCAGATGCGCGGCTTCCCCGGCGGCGCGGTCCGCCACGGCCGGGAAGCGGTCGTCGAAGGGGTCCTCGACGGCAATCGAAAGCGGTGGCCCGGCTTCAGTGTCCAGGTCGACGAGCTGGTCGGCGACGGCGACCGCGTGGTGGCGCTGGGGCGCTACGCGTTCGAGGGCGCCGACGGAGCCGTGGTCGCGCCATTCGCGCACGCGTATCGGATCCGCGAGGGGCGCGTCGTCGCGTTCGAGCAGTACACGGACACGCGCGTCCTCGCCGACGCCTCGGTGTGAAGCGGGCTTTACTTTTTCTGTGCTTCGCTCGAAGCCTCCGGGGTGTCCGGAGCACTCCCGTCGCTGGAAACCGATCGCCTCGTCCTGCGCGCCGTGCGCGCGTCGGACGCCGATGCGCTGTTCACGATCTTCTCGCACCCGGAGGTGATGCGCTTCTGGAGTCGGCCTCCGATGAAGGACGTCTCCGAAGCGGAGGCGCTGGTGCGTGAGATCGAGGAGGCCTGCGCGGAAGGGAGCCTCTTCGAGTGGGTCGTGGAGCGCCGTGAAGATCAGCGGGTGATCGGGACGAACACGCTCGCATCGATCTCGAACGCACACCGCCGCGCCGAAGTGGGCTTCGCGTTCGCGCGCGATGTTTGGGGCCAAGGCTTCGCGCGCGAGTCCGTGACGCGTCTGTTGAGCTACGCGTTCGAGGACCTCGACCTCGCGCGCATCGAAGCCGACGTCGATCCGGACAACGCCGCTTCGCTCGCCGTGCTCGAGCGCCTGGGGTTCGTGCGCGAGGGCTACATGCCCGAGCGGTATCGAGTCGGCGGGGGTGTGCAGGACACGGTGTGGCTGGGCTTGCTGCGCGATCGTTGGCCGCCGTCGCCGGGGGGAGAGGGCGTGCGCGCGATGCGGGCCGCGGATCGCCCGGCGGTGCGCGCGTTGTTGTCGCGGCAGCTCGCCGAGCACGACCTGTCGACGGACGAAGCCGCGATCACGCGGACGCTCGATGGGTTGATCGATCGTCCGGACCTCGGCTTCGTGATGGTGGCGGATCGTGGCGCCGGCCCGATCGGTGTGGCCTACGTCGCGTACTCGTGGACGCTCGAACACGGTGGCCGCGTCGCGTGGCTCGAGGAGCTGTACGTGGCGCCCGAGCACCGCGACGCGGGCGTCGGGGGGCGATTGCTGAGCGCGGTGATCGAGCGCGCTCGGGATGCGGGCGCGCGGG
>JAUHYN010000676.1 GCA_030426505.1 bacterium
CGGCGGGCGCGTCCCGATCTGCGGCGACGGTATCTGCGACTTCGAGATCGGCGAGGCCACGCGCAACTGCCCGGAGGACTGCCCGCCGCCGGACTTCTGTCCGAACGGGAGCGAGGGCTGCGAGTGCCGCTCGTCGTTCGCGGCGGGCGACGTCGCGTTCGCGCAGGACGACTGCGAATCAGACCTCCTCTGCATCCCGTGGGACACGCTCTCCGGCCGCGAGGCCGAGCTGTTGCTCCCCGACCAGAGCTGCGTGCGCCCGTGCGCGATCGACGCCGACTGCGGCTTCGACGGCGACGGCGCGCCTCGACACTGCGCGCCGATGGACTACCCGGGCGCGGACGTCTCGATCGGATCGATCTGCGTGGACCGCCTCGCGCCGCTCGACGCGTACTGCGGCGGCTCGAGCAACACGCAGGTGTTGGTCCGAACGCGAGGCGCGCGGGTGAAGACGGACCTCGATCTCGTCGGCTGCGCGGGCGACGCGCACTGCGAGTTCAGCGCGAGCCGCAAGCTCAACCCGGACGAGGGCGTCTGCGTCCAGGCGTGCGGTCGCCCGGGCGACGCCGCGTGCCCGCCCGAGGCGCCGTACTGCAACCCCGAGCTACTGTTGGCCGGGACGTCGACGGCGGGGCTGTGCAGCGTGGGGCGGCTCGGCTTCGGCGCGCTCTGCGACTTCAGCGAAGACCGCCATCGCGCGGGGCTCACCTCGATCTGCGATCGCGCCGGCCCCGCGCCGCTCGCGTGCCTCGGCCTGCAAGTGATCGGCATCCCCGCGGGCGTGTGCATCGAGGAGTGCGCGTCGGGCGGGAGCCAGCCCGACCGACCGTGTGTGTCGACGGACGCGACGAACCCGGTCGAGTGCCGCGTCCTCGACGCCGCGGCGGGCGACGGCGTCTGCGTCCACACGCGCGTGGGCTTGCTCCCCGACACGTGCGTCGGCGACGGCACCTACGGGCTCGGCCGCGTCGGCTTCGGCGTCGTGTTCGGCGACCGCCGCGTCCCGGCCGACTGGTGCGTGGACCGCTTGGCTCCGGTGCAGGCCCCCGGCGCGCTCGACCTCCGCGGCAACCTCGTGGACCCGGGCGACAACTGCGCCGCCCGCCCGCTCGACGAGTACCGCTGCCCCGAGCCCACCCTCTGCGCCGGCGACGGCGCGGGCCGCGGCGTGTGCGTGGTGGGCTGCTCCTTGGTCGCCGACCCGGGGTACTGCGGCGACGCGCTGATGACGCTCGGCCAGACGAGCACCACGGCGGCGTGTGTGATGACGGGGACGAGCACGGTGGTGGGGCTGTGCGGAGGTTGAGTCGCATCGGCGCAGCCAGCTTCGCGCTCCTCGCCCTCGCGTGTGCCGATGGCGTCGACCTCGATCCGGAACGCGACGGCGGCACCCCACCGGTCGTCGCCGCCGACGCGGGACCGCGCGACGCCGGTCCCTCCTGCGGCGACGGCGTCTGCAACAACGGGTGCCAGGGTCACGACGACCTCGGCGAGCGGTTCGTGAACTGCCCGTCGGACTGTTTCCCGCACGACGACTGCGGTCCCCCCGCCGTGGGCGAGCTGTGCCACGCCTCGTTTACGGCGGCGGATCCAGTGCTACGCCGAGACGACTGCGGCGAGACCGACAACGTCTGCGTCCCGTGGGACGCGATCGCGGGGCGCGCCGGCGAATTCACGACGCCCCTGCACACCTGCGTGAAGACCTGCGTCGAGGATCGCGACTGCCCCTTCGACAGGGCCTGCGCCCGAGTGCAGGTCCCGGGCGCAACGGCCGACCTCGTCGCGATCTGCGTCGACGAGCTCGCGGAGGTCGGCGCGCACTGCATCGTGACGCAGGGCCAAGAGCTCCGGACGCCCGAGGGCGAGTTCGCGTATCCGAAGTACACCGATCGGATCGTCGGCTGCGAAGACGGCGCGCGCTGCCTCGTCGGCGTGGGTTCCGCCCGCCCCGACGAAGGGGTCTGCGCGCTCCCCTGCGGAGACCCGGACGACGCGGCTTGCCCGAGTCGCTTCCCGCGCTGCGCACGAGGCATCGGCACGTCGACGCAGAGCGCGTGCGTCGCCGGCCCGCTCCAACTCGGCGCGCTCTGCGACATCGAAGAAGGCGGCCGACGCTCGCCGCTGTTCACCGCGTGCGACGCGACCGGTCCCGCCGTCCTTCGCTGCCTCCCGCTCCCCGGCTTTCCCGCGGGCGTCTGCGTGGAGGACTGCGGCCCCGGCGACCCGTGCGTCTCCACCGACGTGACGAACCCGGTCGAGTGCCGCGTCGTCGATGCGGCGACCGGCGAAGGCGTGTGCGTCCACACCAATACGGACGGCCCGCCGGACCCTTGCGCCGGGCCCGGGGCCTACGGTCACGGGCGGATCACCACGCGCGTCACGCTGGGGGCGGACGCGGTCGTCGCGAGCTGGTGTACGGATCGGATCGATCCTGCTCTCACGGCGGGCGCGATCAGCAGCGTCGGACGGACGCGGTCTCTCGGCGAAGACTGTCGCCGCCGCCCGCTCGATCCGTTCCGCTGCCCGGCGCCGACCCGCTGCATCGAGCGCGAAGACCAGAGCCAGTGCCTCGTCGACTGCGCGCTCGACGACGGTTCGGAGTGCGGCGAGGTCCTCGAGCGCATCGGCCTCCCCTACGGCCGCGCCGCGTGCGTCTCGACGGGGACGAGTACGGTGACGGGAGTCTGCGGAGGTGACTGAAATGAAGAGCTCGTGGCTCGGCTGTTCGGCGTCTCGGCGCGCCGCGCTCCTTCAACGCGCGCGGATCGGCGCGGCGTGCTTCGCGCTCCTCGCCTTCGCGTGTGCCGACGGCGTCGATCTCGAATCCGATCGCGACGGCGGTACCGTTGCGCCCTCCGACGCCGGCTCGCGCGACGCCGGCGCGCGTGACGCCGGTCCATACTGCGGCGACGATGTCTGCAGCGACGGATGCGGTGGTCAGGAGGACTTCGGCGAGCGCTTCGTCAACTGTTCCCTGGACTGCGATTCCGATCGGTACTGCGGCCCTCCGCTCGAAGGCGAGCGCTGCGACTCGACCGCGTCCCTGCAGGACCCGACGCTCCGACAGGACAACTGCCTGGAGGCCGACCACCTCTGCGTCCCCTGGGATCGATTCGCCGGTCGCGAAGACGCGTTCTTCGAGCCGCTCCACAGCTGCGTGAAGCCCTGCGAGAGCCACTTTGATTGCGCCGCCTCGCGTTCCTGCGTCTCCATCAACTACCCCGGCGCGCCGGTCGAGATCCCCGGGTTCTGCGTCGACGACCTCGCGCCGCCCGGCAAGTACTGTCTCGCCTCTCGGATGCACAGCGTCCGCCTCGCTTCGGGGGAACGCATCGCCGCCCACGGGAACGACGAGATCGTCGGCTGCGAAGGCGCCGCGCGCTGCGTGCTCGGCGCCGCGTCCATTCGCCCCGACGAAGGCGTGTGCATGCTGCCTTGCGGCGACCCCGACGATCCCGCGTGTCCGGCGGCCTCACCGCACTGCGCGGTCGTCGACGTCGGCACCGCGACCGTCGGCGCCTGCGTCGAGGGCCCGCTCGGGCTCGGCGCGCTCTGCGACGTCGCGGAGGACCCGTACCGCTCACCGCGCCTCACCCCGTGCGACGCGACCGGCCCCGCCGAGTTGTACTGCCTCCCGCTCCTCGGGCTCCCGGCCGGCGTGTGCGTGGAGGACTGCGGCCCCGGCGACCCGTGCGTCTCTTCCGACGCGACGAACCCGGTCGAGTGCCGCGTCGTCGACGCGACGACCGGCGCGGGCGTCTGCGTCCACACGAACACCGACGGCGTCCTCGAGTCGTGCGAGGGCCCCGGCGCGTACGGCAACGGCCGGCGGACCACGCGCGTGACGCTGGGCGTCGATCGCGTCGAAGCGACCTGGTGTACCGATCGCATCCGCCCGCTCCTCACCGTCGGCGCGATCGACACGTCCGGCGCCACGGTCGACATCGGCGACGACTGCCGCCGCCTCCCGCTCGACCCCTACCGCTGCCCCGCGTCGACCCGCTGCATCGAGCGCGAAGACCAGGCCCAGTGCCTCGTCGAATGCGCGCTCGACGCCGACGACTGCGCCGCCGATCTCGCGAGCGTCGGCCTCCCGGCCACCAACGCGACGTGCCTCGCGACGGGGACGAGCTCGGTGACGGGCCTCTGCGGCGGCGACTGACGCCCCCCGAAGGGGCGCGCATTTTCGATCCCCCCGCGACACGCGCGTCCGAATCCCCGGCCGGGCGCTGCCGACTTCGAAGGCGCCCTTGTCCGGAACAGCGAGTGCTGCGACGAATGGGCGTGATGCCTCGTGTCTTCGCCTTCGCGCTCCTCGCGTCCCTCGTCGTCGGCTGCGGCGGACGCGGCCTCCCGCGCTTCGCTCGCGACCAGGTGCGCGACAACGTGCTCGACGGCGCGGTCCGCGACGCCGGCCAGACCACGCCCCCGCGCGACGGCGGCGGCGTGATCATCGTCCGCGACGGCGGCCCGACCGTGCGGCGCGACGGCGGCCCGAACGTCTCCGTCTGCGGCGACGGCCTCTGCGACCGCGACCGCGGCGAGGACTACGTCGCGTGCCCCGGCGACTGCCCGATCGATCCCTTCCGCTGCGTGCCGGGCATCGAGGGCTGCGCGTGCAACTCGTCGTACGTCTTCGGCGATCGGCTCCAACAGGACGACTGCCGCCAGAACCTGCTCTGCGCGCCGTGGGACGTGCTCTCCGGCCGCGAGCCCGAAGTCACCCGCCCCGTGCAGTCCTGCGTGCGCCCCTGCGGCACCGACGCCGACTGCGGCCCCGGCCGCGTCTGCACCAGCGCCTTCGATGCGACGCTCGGTGACATCGGCGCCCCGCGCATCTGCGTCGACCGCGTCGCGCAGGACGACTTCTACTGCGGCGGCGAACGCGACCGGCGCCCCGCGATCCCAGGCGTCGAGGTCCGCACCGGCGGCGAGCTCGTCGGTTGCCGCTCGGGCGCGACGTGCGTGATGAACCAGTTCCAAGACGTGCAGCCGAGCGAAGGTGTGTGCCTTCAGCTCTGCGGCCCCGG
>JAUHYN010000677.1 GCA_030426505.1 bacterium
GGCACCACCACCGGCGCGGGGCGCTCGTGGTCGACCGGATGGAGCCAGGCGCAACCGGACACGGTGCCGGCGCAGGCGATCAGGAGCGCGCGCTTCATCGCCCGGTCCCCGTCTGCGGGACACCCATCGCGGGCGCGATGCCGTCGTGGATCATGGACACGAGTCCCCGCACGAAGGCGCGCGCGGACATGCGCGTCGGCACGCCGATGAGCTCGAGAAAGACATAGTTGTGGAGGCTCCCCATGAAGACCCGCGCGAGGAGCTCGGGGTCCTCGGGGGCGATGCGACCGAGCGCGGTCTCGGCTTCGAAGTAGTGCGTCAGTGCGCTGAGTGCGGCGCGAGGGCCCCGGCGACGCTGCATGAATCGAGACAGCTGCGAGTTCTCGTGGGCCCAGAGTCGAATCACGCGCGGGACCAACACGCGTAGGTAGTCGACGATTTCGAGGCACAGGTTCGTTAACGATTCTTGAAAGTCGCCCTGCCCGACCAACGCCTCGACGCGCCCCTCGAGGTCGAAGTCCGGGATGCCCATCGCCTCGCGGAACAGCCCCTCCTTCGACTTGAAGCGCTTGAACAACGTGCCCTCGCTGCACCCCGCGGCGCGCGCGATCGTCGCGGTCGACACGTCGTACCCGTGCTCGAGGAACAGGTCCCGGGCCGTCGCGAGCAGCGCCGTCTGGGAGATCCGGGTCGGCCGGGCCATGAGTGAGTGCTTACTCAATAACTCGCGCGACGGTCAAGGCGGTTGACGAGACCCCGGTGGACCCGCGAGGACACCCGAGGGCGGGCAAGACGGAGGGAACATGCGACGAACGATCATCCTCACCTGCGCGCTCTTCGCGGGCGCCTGCACGTCCAGCACGAGCGGCGATCCCGAGCCGACGGTCGACGCCGGCGAGGCGCCGCGCGACGCCGGCGCGATCGCCGACGCCGGACCCGCCCGCGACTCCGGACCCGAGCCGACGTGCGACGCCGCCGGTCCGGTCGTCGTCACGTTCGACACCGAAGACGGCGAGACCCTCGAGGCCGACCTCTACACCACCGGCACGAGCGGCGGCCCGGCGGTCGTGCTGCTGCACATGATCCCCCCGAGCAACACGCGCTCGAACTACCCGGCCGACTTCATCACGGCGCTCACCGACCGCGGCATGAACGTCCTCAACGTCGACCGCCGCGGCGCAGGCGGGAGCACCGGCACCGCGCGCGACGCCTACATGGGCCCGAACGGGAAGTTCGATCCGAAGGCCGCCGTCGACTTCCTCGCCGCGCACGACTGTCGCTTCGATCTGGATCGCCTCGCGATCGTCGGCGCCTCCAACGGCACCACGTCGACCGTCGACTACACGGTCCACGCCGCCGCGACCGCCGAGTGGCGGAGCCCCAAGGCCCTCGTCTTCCTCACCGGCGGCCAATACACCGAGACGCAGAACCGCATCTCGAACACGCGCGACGTCTTCGACCCGCTCCCGATCCAGTTCGTGTACTCCACCGCCGAGCGCGGCTGGAGCGTGGGCTACGAGCCGAACCACGCCGCGGGCTGGAAGTTCTCCGAGTACGCGAACGGCGCGCACGGCACCCGGATGCTGAACGCCGTACCGCAGTCGATCACGGACGTCGCCGCGTTCCTCGAGGGCGCGCTGTAGCAGGCTGCCCTTGCACTGAACACAGGCGGCGCGTACGACTCCGCCATGGTCCGCCGCGTCGAGCTCGCGGTCGCGTGGATCGGCGCGATCGTCCTGTTCGCGCTCCACCTCGACTTCTGGCGCGGACCGCGGCCGGAGCTCGTCTTCGGCTTCGTCCCCGAGGAGCTGATGTATCGCGTCGTGTGGATGCTCGGCGCGGTCGCCTACCTGTGGTTCTTCACCGCGCGCGTCTGGCGAGGCGACGAGTGACCATCGCGATCGCCCTCGCCCTCTACGTGGCCCTAGTGGTCGGCATCGGCGTCGCGTCGAACCGCAAGGGCGACGCCTCCCCCGAGGACTACTTCCTCGCGGGGCGTGGCCTCGGCTCCCTCGTCCTGTTCATGGCGCTGTTCGGGACGAACGCGACCGCCTTCGTCCTCGTCGGCATCCCGGGGCGCGCCTACCACGACGGCGTCGCGGTGTTCGGCGTCAACGCCCCGATCATCGCGCTCGGGATCCCGCTGTGCTTCTGGCTGATCGGCTCACCCGCGCGACGAATGGCGATGCGCCTCGGTGCTCTCACGCCGGCCGAGCTCTACCGCAAGCGCTTCGACAGCCGCGCGCTCGGGCTGCTCCTCTTCGCGGTCTACGCGCTCTACACGATCCCGTACATGGTCACCGCGGTGAAGGGCGCCGCGGTGACGCTCACGGGCGTGACCGACGGCGCCGTCCCGCAGTGGGTCGGCGGGCTCGCGGTGATGTCGGTGGCGCTCTTGTACACGACGGTCGGCGGGATGCGCGCGACCGCGTGGACCAACGTGTTCCAGGGCTCGCTGTTCCTCGTCTTCATGGTCGTGGCGTTCGTCCTGATGGCGCGATCGCTCGGGGGCTTCGAAGCGGCGACCGCCGCCGTCGCCGCGCACGATCCGAGCCTGCTCCAGATCAAGGACGGCCCGCTGTACACGCCCGGCGGTTGGACCTCGTGGAGCTTCGCGATCACGCTCACCGTGATCGGCTTCCCGCACATGCTCGTGCGACTGATGGCCGGCAAGAGCGAGGACGCGCTGCGCACCGTCTCGCGCTACTACCCGATCGCGCTGCTCCTCTTGTGGGTGCCCGCGGTGATGATCGGCGTGTGGGGGGCCGCTGCGTTCCCGGGCCTCGAGGGGCGCGCGTCGGATCGCATCTTCTCGCTGATGTCCGCGAACCACCTCCCCACCGCGTTCGGATCGCTCGGGTTCGTCGCGGTGCTCGCGGCGGTGATGTCCACGCTCGACGCCCAAATCCTCGTGTTGTCGTCGATGCTCGTGCGCGACGTATTGCGCGCACCGAAGGACGCCGTCCGCGCCGGGCGGTGGTTCGGCGTGGCGATCTCGGTCGTGGTGTTCGTCCTGTCGATCACCTGGGGCTCGTCGGTGTTCGAGATCGCGAGCTTCGCGTTCAGCGGCTACGTCACGCTCGCGCCGGTGTTGTTCCTCGGCGTGCGGTGGCGAGCCTGCACGGCGCAGGGCGCGATCGCGTCGATCGTCGTGGGCAACCTCGTCCTCGCGCTCGGCACCGCGAAGGTGATCCCGATGTTCGGCTTCCTGCCGGTGTTCTGGGCGCTCGTCGCGGGCGCGATCGCCGCGCTCGCCGTGAGTCGAGTGACCGAGGGGCGCGGCCCGGTCGACGCCGCGTTCAGTTGAGGTCCTCCTTCGACGGCATGAACGCGATCCTCTGCACGATCTGACCACCGTGGTGATGCGTCAGGCGCCACCGATCGTCCTCGCGCAGGAACACGTTCGTCGCCGCGATGCGTGCCTCGCCGATCACCTCCACGCAGGTCACCACGGCGAGCTCGCCCGCGACCTGCGCGGTCGCGTCTTCGCAGAACACGTCGCGCCGGGGCTGCCCCGCGAGGATCGCCATCCAACTCGCCAGGACGTTCGCCCGGCCCACGAGCACGTCCCACCCGGGGTGCGTACACGTGACCGGCGCCCTCCGCGCCCACACCGCCTCCATCCGGTTGACGTCGCCGGCGGAGAACGCCGCGTAGAAGGCGTCGTTGGCGGCGAGCACTTCGTCTCGAGGACTCATCGGGACCGACCGAGCATACCCAATCTCCACGCGCGCCGCGCCCCGAATCAGGGCGCGAAGACCAGCGCGATCTCGCGACCGTCACGCCGCAGCGCGACGAGGCGCCGCGCGAGATCCTCCAGGCGATCGTCCGCGCCGACCTCGACGCGCTCTGCGTCCGGCGCTTCGTCGACGCGCACGCGCACGCCGGTCTTGTGGATGGCGCGCCGCGTGCCGAGGAGCGGCCGCGTCTCCTCCTCGCCACGGACCAGGAGCACGATCCACCAATGCACGTACTCCGCGCGTCGCGCGCCGTCGGCCGCCGCCGCGAGGTGAGATCCGCGGACTTCGCGATCGGCGAGGACGACGAGGCGGCCGTCGAACGTCGCGTCCGGGCGCATCATCTCTTCGACCTTTCGCATCTCGACCAGCTTGTCCCCGAGCGCCTCCGCGTTCGTGACGCGGAGGCCTTCGATCGTCATGCGATCGACCGATACGCTGATCACCGGCGCGCGCACGAGCAGATCCGGCCCCTCGAGCTCCGGCGGGGTCATCCCGCGGAGCTCCAACCCCGGATCCACACCGCGTGACTTCGCGATCGGGAGCGCGTTCTCGGCCGCGTACGGCTGCGTGTCGACGAAGAGGAACACCGCCGCTCCGACGAGCAGGCCCGCCCCGACGAACTGCAACGCGGGGTTCGCGACGGGAGTCCGGCGCGTGAACGCCGAAAACGCGACGAGCCCGAACGCGACCAGGAGCCACGCGCTCGCGGCGATCAACCCGCTGTCGAGGACCGGGGCGGCCGCGTCGAGCCCGGCCTGGAGCAGCGTGGCCTTCTCGTCGGGATCCGCGGTCGCGACGGCTCCGAACGTCCCGACCACCTGGCGCGCGTAGTCGAGCACGGCGACCCCGTAGACGGAGGGCGCGCCCACGATCATCCCGGCGCCGACGCCGGCGGTGTACCCGACGTTGTTCCCCGCGTGTCGCTGCACGATGAACACCGCGAGCAGGACCGACGCGGCCAGCGACGTCGACAGCACCATGAAGGCGGTGAAGCTGACGGCGTGCAGCTGTGTCGAGAGCGCCGCCGCGAGGTGCGTCGCCTTCTCGCTCGGGTCGCTCGTCGCGAGCGCTCGCGTCAGCCCCTCGATCGGCACGCGCCAAGCGGGCACCGCCATGAGGAGCGGCGCCGCAGCGACGAGGAACGCGATCGCGTCCGGGACGTAGCCGAACCTCGCGTCCGGCGTGCGCCTGAGTTTCGCGCGTCGAATCAGCGCAAAGCCGAAGAGGAGGAGGACGAGCGTCCAGAGGACGACGCTCACCGCGACGAGGTACGCCGCGCCGCCCATCT
>JAUHYN010000678.1 GCA_030426505.1 bacterium
GTGCTCGAACGCTCGAACGTGGCCATCGAGGAAACAGACTTGGTCCTGTCGAGGATAGAGCCACGCGAAGTCGCGCTTCGAGTGCATCAGCCGCAGCACGAACATCCACGCCTTGCGGACACCGACGCCGAGCCATCGAACACCCGCGCGGCTTGGAAGGCGGTCGAACCGTCGAGGTCGGCGAGGAGCCACGGCACGACCAGCGCAGCGCCGAGCGCGGCGCCGAGCCACGGCCAAGGCGACGCGAGCGCGCGCGGCCGGCGCCACACGAGCCCCGCCGTCGCACCGACGAGGATCAACGCGGAGGTGTGCTTCACCACCGCGCCGCCGACGAGGAGCGCCGCCGCCGCGACCACCATCGCGCGCGAGCGCGGCGCGCGCGTGATCGCGCAGGCGGCGAGCGCGAGCTGCGCGCCCTGCACGACGTCGGGCGTCGCCGGGAGGTAGCCGATCACGAACATCATCGAACCGGCGAGCGTGAGGAGCGCGAGGTACGTGACTTCGCGCGACGGCGAGAGCGCGCGCGCCGCGCCCACCGTCGCGCACGCGACGATCGCGACGCACGTCAGGCTCAGCGCGCGCAGCGCGAGCAGGCCGTCACCGAACACGGCGCGCGACGCCGCGATCGCCCACGCGATCATCGGCGGGTGATCGAAGTACGACCACGCGGGCGCCGACGACCACGTCCAGTAGTAGGCCTCGTCGAACGCGGGCGGTAGGTGCGCCGCCGCCACGCACATCAGCGCGGCCACGAGCGCGAGATGGGCGACCCGCAGCACGCGCGTGCGTCAGTCGTCGCCGCCGATGCGGAGCTTCAACAACCGCATCGCGGAGCCGAGCGCGGCGCGCGGCGGGAGCTTCGACGCGCCGACCACACGATCCCAGAACACGATCGGCACCTCGACGATCGTGAAGCCCTTCTCGTGCGCGCGGAACTTCAGCTCGACCTGGAACGCGTGGTTGTCCTTCGAGCTCGCGCCGAACTCGATCGCTTCGAGGACATGGCGGCGGTAGCCACAGAACCCCGCGGTCGCGTCGCGATACGGCAGCCCGAGGAGCGTATTCGCGTAGACGTTCCCGGCGCGCGACAGCAGACGACGCGACGCCGACCACTGCTCGACCTTCCCGCCCTCGACGTACCGCGATCCGACCACGACGTCGGCGCGGTCGAGGGCCTCGATGAGTTGGGGGAGGTAGCGCGGTTGGTGGGAGTAGTCCGCGTCCATCTGGAAGACGCGGTCGTAGCCCTGCTCGAGCGCCCGGGTGAAGCCGTCGATGTAGGCCGCCGCGATGCCGGCCTTCTCTTTGCGATGCACGACCTGCAGACGTGAGTGCTTCTTGGCGAGGACGTCGGCGGATGACCCCGTCCCGTCCGGTGAGTTGTCGTCGAGGACCATCACGTCGACGTCCGAGGTGGTCGCGAAGATCTCTTCGAGCAACGACGGGAGGTTCTCGCGCTCGTTGTACGTCGGCATGCAGATGACGGTGCGCACGACTCGGCCCGCTTACCAGACGGCCCCGGCGAGCGCTACCGCGACCTCGGTTTACACGCGGCGCCCCATGGGGTTGATGAAGGTCTCGATGAAGCGGTGGTTGGTTCGAATCCTCGTCGTCCTCCTCGTGCTCGTGATCGGTCTCGTCGTCGCCGTATTCGCGATCGACGAAGACCCGCCGACCGGTGAGACCGGTCCGTTCGCCGAGCTCCTCGCGAAGCGGATGATGGGCGCCGTGAAGATGGATCGTTGGGACGCGACCGGCATGGTGCGCTTCGACTTCGGCGGTCGACACCAACACGTGTGGGACCGGAAGCGTCGGTTGTCGCGCGTACGATGGGGTGACACGGAGGTGTTGATGCGCCTCGACGATCGCACCGGCGTGGTGCGCGTCGGCGGCGAGGTCGTCGAAGGCGCGGCGAAGCAGGAGGCCCTCGACTCCGCGTACAAGCGCTTCATCAACGACACCTTCTGGCTGAACCCGATGGCGACGTTCTACAACGAGGGCGTCACGCGCGAGCGCGTCGAACTCGACGGCAACCAAGAGGCGCTGCTCGTCACGTACGGCTCGGGCGGCGTCACGCCCGGCGACAAGTACCTGTTCTATCCGGACGGGAGGAACTGGGCCCCGAAGAAGTGGAAGATCTGGGTGTCGATCATCCCGGTGGGCGGGCTCGAAGCCACCTTCGAGCGCTACCAGACGCTCCAGTCCGGCGCGGTCATCTCGACCTTCCACGACGGCCCGATCGACCTCGAGCTGAAGGACGTCGCCGGCGCCGTCGATTGGACGCGCATGTACGACGAAGATCCCTTCAGCGAGCTCGTCGCACCCGCGGACGCCCCGGCGTCCCGACCGGCGCGAACGCTGACCGAGCCGGTCCGCGTCGAACAAGCGCCCGCCGAAGACGCGCCGGCCGAAGACGCGCCCGCCGAGTAGCCGTTCGACCTCGGCGCCCCGCGACGGCATACTCTCCCCGTGCGCTCGGCCGCCCTCCTCGCCGCGCTCGTCGGGTTCATCGCGGTCGCCGCGAGTGGCTGCAGCGAGACCTGCTCCGACGCGACCTGCCCCTCGGGGACGTACTGCGCCGACGGCGCGTGTCGCAGCGACTGCGTCGTCGCGTCCGACTGCGAGGCGTTCGCGTGCGACGGCACGTTCGAGTGCTGCTCCGCGGATCGATTCTGCGACGAGTTCGGTCGCTGCGTCGCCGAACAGATCCCGGCCGAAGAGTGCTACGGCGAGTCGAGCTTCCCGCCCGACGGCTGGGACGATCCGATCGGCACCGGCCACGTCTTCGTGGTCAGCGCGATCTCCTTCGCGAGCCTCACCACCGGCGCGAACCTCGACGGTCGGTGCGGCGACTCGGGCTGCGTCGACAACGTCCTGTCCGCGCTCGGCCCCATGTTCAACGACACGCTGAGGCAACACCTCCTCGGCGGCGAGAACCTCTTCATCATCGAAGTCGCCGGCGTCGCGCCGCGCTTCCTCGGCTACGACCGCTCCGTCACCGTGAAGATCTACCCGGCGCGCGACCACGACGACCCGTTCTTCCCCGCCAACAACTTCTCGGTCCCGCCCGGCTACACCACGTGCTGCGAGTTCCGCGCGCTCGCCGGGCGCCTCGACGGCACCGGTCAACCCACCGCCCGCTTCCCCGCGCGCATCGACAACTACCGGATCGTCCCGACGGACCCGGTGACCGCGCGCTTCGTGCCGACCGCCTGCGAGCCCGCCCCGATGGTCCTCGACTTCGCGCGCGCGACGTTCATCGGGACGGTCGACCCGAGCTGGTCGCGCCTCCGCGCGGGCGTCATCGCGGGCGCGCTGCGCGTATCGGAGCTCGCGCGATCTCAGAACCCGTTCTGTACGATCGGGTCGTCCGTGTTCTGCCCGGACCCGGACTCATCGCTGCTCCGGATGGTCAACGACGTCGGCGCGTACAACCCGGACATCGATCTCGACGGCGACGGACGCGAGTGCTTCTACGACACCGACGGCGACTACCTCATCGACCTGTGCTGCGACGGGACCTCGAACACCCTCTGCCCGATCGATCCGGGCTCGTGCCGCGCCAACGCGATCCTCCCGATCGATCCTGACGATCCCTCCAGCTGCCTGAAGTCGCCGCGCGCTCAGGACGGGTTCTCCGCCGCGATCGCGGTCGAGGGCGTGGCCGCGCAGATCGTCGCGATCGAGTAGCACGAGGCGCTCACGAACATTACTTCTCGGCGGTAACGGATCATTTCCGGCGGGTGAGGAAGAGTGGCCTTCGCAGGAGGACACACTCATGAGCACCGTCGATTTCCTCTCCGATCCCCGTCAGCGCCTCGACTGGATGGCCCTCCTCGAGGGCGGCTTCTTCGGCGCCGACATGCCCGGCCTCCCGGGTGGCGTCCCCGGCGTCGCGCCCAGCGAACAGCGCGCGCTCGAGAGCTTCCTGCGCGAGCAGGGCCTCGACGGCGAAGACTTCGCGCCTCAGCTCCGCGATCTGCAGGCCGACCTCGTCGAGGACCCCAAGCTCCTCGAGCAGTTCAACCAAATCCGTCAGCAGCTCGGACTCGACGCGGTCGACAACCCCAGCCAACTCGGCCTCCAGGATCCGAGCTCGCTCATGGGCGAAGACCTCGTCGCGCTCATGGTGATGTGGGCGCTCCAGCAGTCGAACCAGAACAACAACCGCGGCGGCCAGATGCACCCCGGCCTCCCGCAGCAGCGCTTCTCGAACGTTCAGCCCTCCAGCTGGAGCCCCTCGAGCGGAGGCGGCGGCGGCAGCTCCGGCGGCGGAGGCGGCGGCGGCACCAGCCACGCCGGCCACTCGCACGGCGGCGGCTCGAGCTCCGCGACC
Source organism: bacterium (assembly GCA_030426505.1). Lineage (GTDB taxonomy): Bacteria > Myxococcota > Kuafuiibacteriia > Kuafuiibacteriales > Kuafuiibacteriaceae > JAUHYN01. Next base: position 4,337 of record JAUHYN010000678.1, read on the forward strand.
GGCCACGGCAACCCCGCGCCGACTGCGGTCCCGGGCGGCCCCGTCCCGGACACGGCGGACCTCGGCCCGGTGACGCCCGGCCAGAACGGCGTGCCCGCCGGCTTGAACGAGAACGCGGCGCGCGGCGCGGCGCAGGTGCGTGAGGTCTTCGGCTTCGACGGGACGATCGGCGGCGTCGGTCAGCGCTCGAACAAGTCCGACCACCCGCACGGCAACGCGATCGACGTCATGACCAACGACAACATGCAGCAGGGTCAGGACATCGCCGACTTCTTCCGCGCGCACCACGACGAGCTCGGCGTGAAGTACGTGATCTTCAACCAGCGCATCGCTTCACCGCGCACCGGTTGGCAGTGGGAGGCGATGGAAGATCGCGGCAGCCCGACGGCGAACCACCTCGACCACCCGCACATCAGCTTCCACGGTCCGGAATAAGCGGCACCATCGCGAGCACCGCCTCGGCCGCCCGCGCGGCGGCCCGCGCCTCGCCCAAGCGCTCCCGCACTTCGTCCACGCCTTGCAAGGCAGCTTGCCGCGCCTGAGCGTCGGCGAGCAGGCGCTTCGCCTCACCGTACAAGCGGTCGAACGACGACGTGTCGGGGTCGGGAGCGGCCTCGGACCGGAGCAGCGCCGCGCGCTCGTCGTCGTCGAGCTCGACGACCGCCTCGGCGACCGCGGC
>JAUHYN010000679.1 GCA_030426505.1 bacterium
GTTCGCGCGGCAGCTGTGGGCGACGATGCCGAGCACGATGACGGCGCTGTCGCCGTCGCTGCTGTGGAAGCGGCGCGCGTTCTGGATGAAGGCGCTGCCGAACGTGCCGCGGTTCGTCTACAACGCGCGGCGCAACCGCATCGTCCACAGCGACCCGCGCTCATACCTGAACGACGAGGTCGGCGTGCTCGACGGAAAGGCGCGCACGAACTTCGCCGACAAGGCGCAGGTCACCGTCATCCCGAGCGGCTCCAAGAAGCTGCCGATCCTGGCGAGCTGAGGCCCACCATGGTTGCGACTCCGATCGAACGACCGCACGCGGTCAACACCGACACCACCCTGGGCGCGCGGCGCTTCCTCAAGGACCTCCGCGAAGAGATCCGCTGCCACCCGGGCGTGAACCACATCTTCCTGAACCGGCTCGCGACGATGCCCTTCACGCGCGAGGACTACCTGGTCTTCGGGCTGCAGCACTACCCTCTGATCAACTGCTTCACGCACTACATGGAGAACCTGTTGATCCGCGCGCCGAGCAGCGACGCGAAGCTGTGGCTCGCGAAGGTGCTCGTCGACGAGTACGGCGAAGGCAGCGACGGCGACGATCACTCGACGCTGTACCTGAAGTTCCTGCGCGCCGCGGGCGCCCGTGAGGAGCAGCTCTCCCGCACGCACCTCAACCCGTACACGATCGACTTCGTGCGCACGCACGTGAATCTCACGACGCGCCGCCCTTTCCTGGAGGGCCTCGGTGCGATCGGGCCGGGGCACGAGTGGGCGATCCCGTCGATGTTCGAGTCGATCGTCCCCGGGCTGCGCCGCGCGGGGTTCTCGGAGGACGAGATCCTCTACTTCTGGCTGCACCAGGACCAGGACGAGGACCACGGCGCGTGGCTCGAAGAGGCGCTGGTGGATCTCGCGGTGAACGAAGAGGCGCGCCAGCAGATCCGCGCCGGCGCGATCGCCTCGCTCGACGCCCGCGAGCGCTTCTGGACCGGCGCCCAACGCGAAGTGGTGCGGTGGCGCCAGCCGCTCTCCGCGAAGAACGCCGCGCGGCGAGTTCAGCGCGGCGCACACACGCTGCTCACGAAGGCCGAAGAGCGCGCGCGATTCTCGATCCCCAAGCGCGGCCTCGCGCGCATCCGCCGACGCTTCGCCGCCACGTACCTCGACGACGTGCTCCCGCGACCGGAGCTGGCGCCGCACAAGTAGGGCGCTACCTCGGCGCGGCGACGTCGTCGCCGGTGCCCATCTCTCCGTCCGGCCCCGGGGATCGGACGCGGACGCGCCCGTCCGCCTCGCACTCGATGACGTAGTCGTGGTCCCACGGGTCACGCGAGCGCGACGCGGAGGAGATGAGGCCGCTCTGCCCGAGGTCGTTCAACGTCGGGCATGCTTTGCTCCCCCGCTTCAGCCGGTAGAGCTGGACCGCCTGCGAGAGCTCGAGCGCGCGGATCTTCGCGAAGTTGGTCTGGGCGGCCTGCATGCGATCGACGAGGAGGAGGCTCGCGAACGAAGTGACGCCGATCGGGAGGCTCACGCCGAGCACCAGCGCGAGCGCGATGGGGAACTGCCACCGCGCGTGGGTGACCGGGGCCGGGCCGAGGCCGACGTGTCGCGCGGTCAGGACCCGGCCGATCCAAACGGCGACTCGTTGAGCGCCCTCCTTCGACGCCGCGAGGTCGTAGGTGAGATCAGCCCCGACCGGATCGCCATCGACGTCGCTCGCGCTTCGCATCAAGAGGACGCGCTCGCGCGGGAGGCGGCGCAGCGCTTCGTCGACTTCCCACCGGACGGACTCGGTCGCGCCGGTCACGTCGACGATCGCGGCGAGGCAGCCGTCGAGGCGATCGGTGACCCAGTTCTGCCACACCGCGTTCTCCACCGCGGCGAACGCCGGCCGCCACAATACGGGCAGAGCTCCGGTCAACGCGTGGCCCGACTGCGCGAGGTGGACGAGCCCCGTGACGCTCGCCGAGCGGTAGACGCCGGGCACGACAATCCGCCCGAACGCCGCGGCCGCGTCCTCCACGCCGAACGATCGCAGGTAGACCACCGGGGAGCGCGCGAGCCTCGCCTTCGAAGCAAAGCGCAGGGCGAGGTACGCGGGGAGGAGCCCGAGGACGGACATCACGCCGAGCGCGACGACCGACACGAAGTCGGTCCCCTGAATCCACGAAGTGCGACGGTGCCACGCGATGGCGCGCGCGGCGGTCGCGTCGTCCGCGGCGAGCGCGCGGTCCGGCGCGAGCGCGGCCCGCGCGTACGCGACGGCCGCGATCATCAGCACGGACGGCACGGCGAGGAAGACGAACAGCGCGGGCGTCGGCGCGCCACGCGGACTGCCGAGCCCCGCCGCGAGCAGCCCGGCGCCGACGAGGAGGAGGAGGTACTTGTTGCGCCTCGAGTGCGACGGGAGCTGGGGCAGGACGAACGCGCCCAACTCGAGCGCGATACCGATCGGCGCGAGCGCGAAGAGACGCGCACCCGAGAGGAGCGTCGCCGCGCCCACGCCGGCCATCACGAGCTGCGCACCGAGGAGCCACACGAGATCACGCGTCGCCGCGGCCGGCGCGCTCGCCGCCGGAGGCGCGGTCAGGACGCGCCGCTCGAGGGGATCTCTCGCGCGCCGGAAGAGGCGCACGCCCACGATCGGGATCGCCAACGCGACGAGACACCCCACGACCACCACCACCATCACCACGACGCGAGGGTAAGGGCGCGGAGGACGAAGCGACAGCCCGCCGCGGTGGCGTCGACGAGGCTCGCGCGCGCGCAAGGGCCACCTCCCGACGACGATCGCGTCGCACGCACCGAACCCCCACGCGTTCGCGCCGAGGAGCCGGCGGCGGCCCGGAGCGACGCCGAGCGCCGAAGCGCTCGCACCGACGCGGCCCACTGTCAGCTGAGGGCTCCCAGCTGCGAGCTAGCTTTCAGCGACCAGCGGGCAGCCGGTAGCTCCTCGGTGCGACGCTTCAGCGCCTGATGCGCTCGGGAGATCTTGCTGCGGACTGGAAGCTACTTGCTGCGGGCTAGCCACCTGCGTCAGTGATTCCTCACGCATCTCGCGGCCGCCTTTCGCACCTGCTGCCCGCGCCGCCTTCGGCTCTCGTCGGTTGCGTACGCCCGGTATGCGCCCTCCTCACGCGGGCACCAGGCACAAAACTCGACTCGCGATATACGCAAGGAATCACTGACGCAGGTGACAAGAGCGCCGAAGCGCTCGCACCGACGCGGCCCGCTGTCAGCTGAAGGCTCGTAGCTGCGAGCTAACCGCCGAGCTTTGGCCCCTCGGCCGAGAACTCCAGCGGCGCCACGACCAACCTCCGCGCGCCGCCCTGATCGTAGCCCGGCTCGTCCGGGTGCCACGCGTGGAAGGCCATCCAGGTGCGGCCGTCCTCGGTGGTGAAGATCTCCTGGCCGCCCGGGCCGGCGCGATCGCCGTGCGACTGGAGCCACGGCCCCGGCGCGCGGGTGAAGGGCCCGTGCAGGTTCGAGCTCGTCGCGTAGTTGATGCCGTAGTGCGGCGAGTGCCAGTCGTTCGCGGAGTAGAACAGGTAGTACGTGTCGCCCTGCTTCGTGAGCGTGGGGCCCTCGATGAGCGGGCGCGGCGCGGTGTAGCTCGCCACCTCCCACGCCTGGTGGCCGGCTTCACCGAGGAGCGCCGTCGGCTCGCCTTCGAGCGCGCGGCCATCGGGTGAGAGGCGCTGGATCCAGATGTTCGTCGCGCCGCCGCCGGAGTTGCCGTCGTTCTTCCACACGAGGTGGACGGCGCCGTCTTCGGTGAATGTCGCCGCGTCGATCGCGCCGCCGGCCGCGGTCGCGCCGCCGGTCTGCACGGAGAGCAGCGGCGCAGCGCCCGCGTCCACGAACGGGCCGCGCGGGTCGTCGGCCTTCGCCACGCCGATCGCCATCAGGCCCGTGCTCTTCTCTTCCGCGGAGTAGAAGAGCGCGTACTGCCCGTCCGCAGTGCGGGCGACGGCGGGCGCCCAGATGCGGCTCACGCCAGGGCGCGCCCACGCGCCGAGGTTTGCGTCCGGGAGCGCGTCGACGAGGCCCGCGGCGCTGGGGTCGAACACGGGCACGTTCATGCCGTGGGTGTTCGTGCCGTACGCGAGCCACGTGTCGCCCTTGCTGAACACGAACGGGTCCGGGAAGTTCTGATCCAGCACCGTCCCGCCGTGTCGATCCGCGAGCACCTCGAACGCCGGCGGCGCGGGCGGCGCAGGCGCGACGGGCTCGGCCGGCGCGGGCTCCGGGGCCGGCAGCACCGGCGCCGCGGGCTCCGGCAACGCGGGCTCGGCGCTCACGACCGGCGCGCCCTCCGTCGGCGCTACACCGGTCTCGGGCGCCGCGCACGCCGCGAGCACGGCGAGCGGGAGCGTCCCCGCGGCGATCGCGAGGCGCGCGCGCGTGAAGCGACGACCGCGCGGCGCGGGCGCCGCGACGGGCGCGTCGGGCGCGGCGAGGTCTTTGCGCTCACCGGGCGACGACGATCGCGTCGCGAGGCGCTTCACGAAGGGGACGTTCGACAGCGCGGTCCGCATGGCGGACAGGGTCGCCGCTCGATCGCGAAGACGCACTTACCGCACCCGCGTAAGCGCGCGTCCGCCAGATCCCGAATGCGCCGCCGAGGACGATGCCCGACAGCGTACACGCGAGGTCCCACAGATCGAACGTGCGCGCCGGCGAGAGCCCCTGGAGCCACTCCTCGATCGTCGCGAGCACGAACAACACCGCGACCGCGGCGAGCTTCCGTCGCGGGACGAACGCCGACAGCAACAACGATAACAGCCCGTACAGGACGAAGTGCATCGTCTTGTCCACGCCCGCCTCCGCGAGCCACCCGAACTTCAACAGCGACAGGTAGGCCGCGAACGTCGCGAACACCACGACCGACAGCTGCGGCCACAGCCACCACGACCACCGCGGGCGGAGCGACGTGTCCGCGAAGAACGCGCCGTACGCGAGCATCCCGGTCGCCGCGCCGATCGCGCCGCCGACCACCACGTCCG
>JAUHYN010000680.1 GCA_030426505.1 bacterium
CAGCTTACCGCGCCGGCTCATCCCCGCGTGGAGGAGCTCTGTGTCCACGTGCCACGGTGACACCGCGTTCACGGTGATGCCGAGCTTCGCCGTCTCGATCGCGATCGAGCGCGTGAACCCGCCGACGGCCGCCTTCGACGACGCGTACGCGCTGCTGTACGCCGCGCCGTTCTTCTCCGACACCGACGAGATGTTCACGATGCGGCCCCACTTCTGCCGAATCATCCGGCGCACCGCGAGGCGCGTGAGGCGGAACGTCGCGAAGACGTTCAGATCGTACAGCTCGCGCCACTGCTCCTCCTTCGAGGTGACGAGCGTCGCGATCAGGTTCGTGCCCGCGTTGTTCACCAATGCGTCGACCGACCCGAACTTCTCGAGCGCGGTCGCGATGAGCGCCTCGCACCCGGCGGCGTCCGAGATGTCCGTGGGGACCGCGATCGCTTGGCCGCCGGCCGCGACGATCTCCTCCGCCACGGCGCCGATCTGCGCTTCGGTGCGGGCGGCGAGCACCACCTTGCCCTTCGCGGCGCCGGCCATCCGCGCGATCTCGGCGCCGATGCCGCGCCCGGCTCCAGTGACGATGACGGTACGGTCCGAGAGGTCGACGATCACGCCATGGCGATAGCAGAAGGCGCGCGCACCGGGAAGGCTGCGCGGGGGCCGTACACGATTGGAACACACGCACCGGTTGCGGCCCCGCGAAAAGCCCGATGACTTGACCGAGGCCGCGGATGAGGCCACGTGTCGACGCCGTGAAGAGCTACGAGACCGATGTCCTGGTGGTCGGCGGCGGTGGTGCGGCGACGGCGGCGACGATCAGCGCGCACGATCAGGGCGCGCGGACCGCGCTCGCGGTGAAGGGCCAGTTCGGCGTGCCCGGGAAGCGCGGCGCCGGCGCGACCTCGAACCCACTCGCCGAGTTCTGGACGATCCGCACCGTGGGCAAGAAGGGCGGCTTCTTCAACCCGCCTCACCTCGTCCACCGCGACATGGTGCAGATCGGCCTCGGCATGGCCGACCCGGCGCTCTGTCAGATCTTCGTCGATGAAGTGCGCGACGCACTCGAGCGCCTGCACTCGATGGGCATGCGCTTCCAGAGCAAGATGCTCGCGACGATGCCCGCGACCACGGAGTCGAAGGGCACCAACAACATCGTCCTCATCCAGAAGGCGGTCATCGAAGGCACGAACACCGAGGTCGTCGAGCAAGCCAACTTGACGGACATCCTCGTCGAGGACGGCGAGGTCGTCGGCGCCGTCGGCATCGACGACGAAGGCGAACCGTTCGTCGTCCACGCGAAGGCCGTCGTGCTCGCGACGGGCGGCGTCGGCCAGCTCTTCCAGTACAGCTTCAACCCGCCCGGCAACACGGGCGATGGGTACGCGATGGCGCTCCGCGCGGGCGCCGAGCTCTTCAACATGGAGTTCATGCAGCAGGGCCTCGCGACCACCTGGCCGACCCAGGCGATGGTCATGCTCTACGACATGGACGAGCCGTACCGCCTCTACAACGCGAACGGTAAGTCGTTCGTCGCCGACTGGTTGCCGCCCGGCGTGTCGCTCGAAGAGGTGTCGAAGACGAAGGCGATCCACTGGCCGGTGTCGTGCCGCGACGTCGCGATCCACATCGACCGCGCGATCCACGGCGAGGTGCTCGCGGGCCGCGGCACCCCGAACGACGGCGTGTACCTCGACATCTCCGGCACGCAGCGCGACTTCATGCCCGAGGCCTTCAACGAGCACATGCTCAAGTGCGGCCTCGACATCGAAAAGGACCTCCTCCAGGTCCAGCTCCACCACCACACGAGCAACGGCGGCGTCCGCATCGGGACCGACGCCCAGACCCGCATCCGCGGGCTCTTCGCGGCCGGCGAGACCGCGGGGTGGCAGGGCGCCGACCGCCTCGGCGGGACGATGCTCGGCGGCTCGCAGGTATTCGGGTGGCGCGCGGGCGGCGGCGCCGCCGAGGTCGCGAAGAACCACTCCGGCAAGCGCGTGTCCGACTCGACCCTCGAGCGCGCGCTCGAACCCATCAAGCGCCTCGCCGAACACAAGGACCCGGATGGCGGCCTCGACATCCGCGAGATGAAGGCCAAGTTGCAGCGCACGATGTGGATGCACCTCCTCGTGGAGAAGGACGAGAAGACGCTCGACGAGGTCCGAACGTTCATCGCCGAGGAGCGCGAGCGCCTGGGGTCGGTGCGCCGGGCGTCCGCGTTCGACGGCGTGCTCATGTTCGAGCACCGCGCGCTGTTGGACGTCGCCGAGGTGATCACCGAGGTCGCGTCGATGCGCAAAGAGAGCCGCGGCTCGCATTACCGCGCCGACTACCCCGAGCGGAACGACGCCGAGTGGCTGACCAACATCTTCGCGACCCGCGGCGAAGACGGCGCGCTCGACCTCGAGAAGAAGTGGATCAACGCCGACACGGGTTGGGAAGACGACCCGGACGACGTCCGCATCAAGCCCTGGGGGTAACCGTCCAACCCCACCGCGCGTAGCTCCACCGCACCCGAAATCGTCGGGCCGGGAGGATTGTTCCGATCGATGTCACAGGGGTGGCGTCGACGGACACAGGAGCGCAGGTCGAGGACCTACGCCCGGAATCGGACCGGCCCCTCGGCGAAGAGGTTGGCTTCGATGCGCAACGTCAAGCGTGGTTGGACCCTGGGTTTGCTCCTGATCGTCGGGTGCTGGGACCCATCGTGGCCGGCCGTCCCGCCGGACCAAGTCGACGACCCCACGCGCGACGGTGGCCTCCCGCCCGGTGACTATACGTGGTTCCAAGACGTCCGCCCGGTCGTGCAGCAGTACTGCGGCGCGTGCCACGGGTCGGAGCCGCGGTTCGGCGCGACGCGGTCGATGGTGTCCTATGAGGACGTCATGGCCTACGACCTCTCCGGCCAACCGCTGCACGCGCAGATGGCCGCGCGCCTCACCGCGACCCACCGCGTGATGCCGCCGCGCTCCCAACCGCAGCTCACCCCGTCGCAGATCGACATGATTCGCGCCTGGTCCGGCAAAGGCGCGCGCATGGGCACGCCGACCGCCGACGTGACCTGGCACCAGGACATCGAACCGATCGTGCGCGAAGCCTGTCAGTTCTGCCACCAGGACCCGCCGCGCTTCAGCGCGCCGATGCCGCTCGTCACCTTCGACGACCTCCACGCGTTCAACGCCGGCGGCGTCCCGTACTACGAAGCCGCCGCGTTCCGCATCCAAGCGCCCGCCGGTCGGATGCCGCCCGCGACGCACAACCGCCAACTCACTCCGGAAGAGATCCAACTCATCACGCAGTGGGCCGAGTCCGGCGCACCCGAAGGCGAACCGCCGGCCACCCCGCGCGACGGCGGCGTGCGCGACGCCGGCCCGCCCGACTCCGGCCCCGGCGTCCCGTGGGCGAACGGCGGCACGGGCTCGCCCCCGATCGAAGATCCGGACATCCGTTGGATCGACACTTGGGCACACGCGCGCGGCGACCTCACCGCGCCGTACCAGCCGGACCTCGGCGACACGATCTACCGGTGCTGGTCGTTCTACGTGGAGACCGCCCCCGAGGCGGACGTCGAGTTCGTCACGTGGATGGAACCCATCCTCGACAACCTCAGCAACATGCACCACCTGATGATCTTCATCGACGACTCCGGCCTCGACGCGCGCCGCGAGACCGTCGGGCCGTTCGAGTGCGAAGGCTTCCCGTACGAAGCCGACGGCGTCACCTACGCCGAGTACATCGACGGCTGGTTCCCCGGCCGCGGCCTCACGCCGTTCCCCGACGGCATCGGCATCCCGCTCAGGACCGGCTACCGCCTGATCCTCCAGGGCCACTACGACCGCATCGAAGCCCCGATCCAGGACATGAGCGGCATCCGCCTCCTCGTCGACCGCCGCCCGATGACCGCCTCGGCCACGCTGTGGAGCGGCGTCATCTGGCCAGATCAACTCATCGGCGACTCGATGCGCAGCGGCGAGTGTACGCTCGATCGACAGACCACGATCTACCGCGCGTTCCCGCACATGCACACGTACGGGCGCCGCATCGTCGCTGACGTGCGCCGCGCCGGGACCAACAACTGGCAGGTCCTCGCCGAGATCCCCGCGTGGAACTTCGAGGACCAACCGATCCTCGACGTCCCCGAAGCGCTGCAAGTCATCAACCCGGGCGACACCATCCGCACGCGGTGTTGGTGGGACACGGGCACGACGCCGGTGCGTCAGGGCGAGGGTTCGTTCGACGAGATGTGCTTCACGACCTTCTTCGCGTACCCGCCGGTGCCGGACACCGGACCGACCGGGCGCTGCGTCGGCGGATGAGTCTCACTCGGGGCAGGCGCCGCCCGAATTCACCCACGTCTCGAAGCGCTTCACGAACGTCGCGTGATCGAGCGGAGGGACGGTGCGATTCCCGCCCGGCGCCCAGCCCCACAACACCAGCGCGTCCTCCGCGACGTGGTGCAAGAGGCCTTGCAGATCCTTGCCGCGCGTCTGCGCGGGATCGTTGAGCTGCGCGCACAACGCGGCCGGCGTGAGGCCCTCGAACACCATCGGCGTCTCCTTCGGCGGCAGCCCCCAGTGCGGCGCGCCCGGCGGGCCTCCCACGATGCCCATCGCGTCGGCGTTCGTCTCCATGTGGCAGGTCGAGCACTTCATCCCGACCTCGAGGCTCTTGCGCGACACGTTCATCGCGTGCGGCACGCCTTCGTCCTTCTGCAGCGGGCGGTCGCCGACCGGGTGACAGTTCTTGCACCGCGGTGACTGGAGCACGCGCGCGACGTCGAGGAACGCGGCGGCCCCGTCTTCCGCGGACACGGTGGGTGCGATCGAAGAGGTCGTCGTCGGCTCGTTCGCGTACGCGGACGAGGTCGCGGTGACGAGCGCGAGGCTCACGAGCGCGCGCATCAGGTCGTCTCCTTTCGGCGGTCCCACGCCTGTTGCATCGGCATCGATCTCAACCGCACGCCGGTCGCGGCGAAGATCGCGTTGGAGAGCCCGCCGAGCACCGGCGGCAA
>JAUHYN010000681.1 GCA_030426505.1 bacterium
CCGGCTCGAATATCGACCTGTCGACGGCCTTCGAGCTCGACGACTGGTACCGCGTCACCGAGGCGGCACGCGCCGACGGCACCGAGACGTTCCGCTTCGACGCACGTGACCGGATCGTCTCGCGCGACGGGACGACGCTCCAGTACGATGCGACGCGTCCGCTCGCGGCCCAGGCGATGGCCGACCTCTCGATGGCGTACGACGCCGCGGGTCGCCTCGTCTCCCGCAACGGAATGACCCTCGGCCGCGACGAGCTCGGGCGCATCACCACGATCGCGCTGGAGGGTGAGACCACGGGCGTGCACGCCTACGCCGCGACGGATCGTGTGCTGCAGATGACGACGGACGGGACGCTCGTCCTCTACGGCTTCGGTCGCTACGAGGTGCGGGACGGGGTCGGCACGTTTGTGTCGGTCGGAACGGAGCGCGTCGCGCGCCACGAACGTACGGACCTGTCGCTCGGCTTCTATGCGGACCTCAACGGCAACGCGAAGATCGACGCGGCGGACGCGATGCTCGCCTCCGAGCGGCGCTCCCACGTCCTCGCGGCGGCCGCGGCGCGCCTGCTCGTGGAGCAGGAGGACGCCAAGGCGTTCCTCCACGCGGACCACATCGGTTCGCACGTGGCGGCGACCGACGCTTCCGGTGGCGTGCGGGGCCAGCAGGCCTTCCGCGTGCACGGTGGGCCTCGCGCGCGTGAAGGCTACATCGGCGCGTACGGATTCACCGGGCAGGAGACGGACGCGACGACCGGCTTCGTCCACATGGCGTACCGCGATCTCGACCCGGTGACGGGTCGCTGGGACGCGTTCGACCCGGCGTTCATCGTGCTCGACGAAGCGGCGATGTCGAAGCTCGGCGAGGCGTCGACCGGGTACGCGTACGTGGCGAACAACCCGGGGACGTACAACGATCCGTCCGGCCTCTGGGGCAAGAACAAGTCGAAGAAGAAGAGCAAGGCGACGAAGAACAAGAAGAAGGACAAGGACGACGCGAGCGACGGCGGCGGCGACGAGGAGGTCAAGAAGAAGCGCGTCCCGATCGTCGGGCCGACGAAGCTGGGCGGCAACGACTTCAACGTGAAGCTGAACAAGAGGGGGCAGCTGATCGTGTCCGGCAACTTCGCGCCGAGCCGCTTCTTCCGGAACGTCACGGAGAGCGCCATCCGCGAGCGGGCCCAGGTTCAGAAGTGGCTGAACAACAAACACCAGACGCTCGAGGCGCGGCAGGAGTTCATCTTCAGGTACAATGTCCTGTCGAAGACTCCGCGCCCGATGAAGGAGATCGAGTTGTCGCAGACCGGTGATCAGCCGCAACGCGCGCGTGACCCGTCGTTCAGCGAAGCGTCCTCGAGCGAAGGATATTGAGCCGGTACGGCGCCGCACGCATCGTGATACATACGGTGCGTGTCGGCGCCCTCGTCCTTCGAGCGCATCGTCGAGCTGTTCCACCGGGCGGCCGAGATCCCCCCAGAAGAGCGCTCCGCCTTCCTCGATCGCGAGTGCGGCGACGACCACGAAGCGCGCGCCGAACTCGCCGCGCTCCTCGAAGCCGACGAAGACCTCCCCGACACCTTCCTCTCCGATACGCCGCAGGTCGCCCTCCTCGTGGCCGACGAAGACCTCCCCGAGCGAATCGGCCCCTACCGAATCGTCCGGCGCATCGGCGAGGGCGGGATGGGGATCGTCTACGAGGGGGAGCAGGAGCAACCGCGTCGCCGCGTCGCCGTGAAGGTGATGCGCGCCGGGTTCGTGACTCAGGAGACGCTCGTGCGCTTCGAGCGCGAGTCCCACGTGCTCGCGCAGCTGCAGCACCCCGGCATCGCGCACGTCTACGCGGCCCAGACCGCGACGATCGGCGGGCAGCGCTGCCCGTACTTCGTCATGGAGTACCTCGACGGGGAGCCGATCGATCGGTACGCCGAGCGCCTCGGCACGCGGCAGCGGCTCGAGCTCTTCGTGCAGGTCTGCGACGCCGTCCACCACGCGCACCAGCGCGACATCGTGCACCGCGATCTGAAGCCGGCGAACATCCTGGTCGTCGAGGGGGGGCAGCCGAAGATCCTCGACTTCGGCGTCGCGCGGACACTGCGCGACGAGGCGACGGTGCAGACGCAGACGGGGCAGGTCGTCGGCACCGTCGGGTACATGAGCCCGGAGCAGCTCCGCGGCGATGCGCGCCACGTGGACGCGCGCGCCGACGTCTATGCGCTCGGCGTCGTGCTCTACCAGATGCTCGTCGGACGCGCGCCGTACGACCTCCGCGGCAAGCCGATCGCGGAGGTCGCGCGCATCGTCGAGGACGAGGAGCCGACGCGCATCGGTCTGATCGACGCGCAGCTGCGCGGTGACGTCGAGACGATCCTCGACAGGGCGCTCGAGAAGGAGCCGGCGCGTCGCTACGCGTCCGCCGCGGCGCTCGCCGCCGACGTACGGCGCTTCCTCGCGCACGAGCCGATCGTCGCGCGCGCCCCGAGCTTCGCGTACCGCACGGTGAAGCTCGCTCGCCGACACAAGGGCCTGTTCGCGGGCATCGCGATGACGATCCTGACGCTGGTCGTCGGCCTCGTGGTGTCGACGACCGCGTTGCTCCGTGCGACCGAGGCCCGCGCGGTCGCGGAGGAGCAGCGCCGAGACGCGGAAGCGCAGCGCCGCACCGCGGAGGCCGTGACCGACTTCCTCGCGGGGATGATCGGTGAGTTCGATCCGAACCGTCAGGGTCGTGACGCGACGCTGAGGCAGGTGATCGAACGTTCGGAGGGCACGATCGACGCGAAGTTCGCGGACGAACCGCGTGTCCGTTCGCGCCTGCACGACACCCTCGCCGGCGCCTTCCTGCAGCTCGGTGACTACGAGCGCGCCGAGGCCCACGCGCGCGAACACGTCGAGATCTCCACGGCGGAGGCGGGGCCGGACGCACTCGACACCCTCGCGGCGCGACAGCAGCTCGGGAGTGTCCTGTACTTCGCGGGCCGGTACGACGACGCCCGGGAGGCGACGCTTGCGGCCGTGGAAGGTTATCGGCGCGCGGGCCTGACGGACGTCGAGGCCAACGCGGAGGCGCTCTCGACGCTCGGGATGATCGAGACCCGCCTCGCGCACAACGAAGCGGCGATGGAGCGGCTGACGGAGGCGCGCGCGATCCATGAACGGCTCGGTGATGCCGACACGCTCGAGGCGCTGCGGGTGCTGTCGCGGCTCGCGGTCGTGTACACGAACATGGAGCGGTACGAGGAGGCCGAGCCGATGTACCTCGACCTGATCGAACGCGCGAAGGCGGCGCTCGGTGACGACCACCCGGAGGTCGCGCTCGCGGTTTCGAACCTCGCCGCGCAGTACAACCGGACCGGCCGGCCGAAGGAGGCGCAGGCGCTGATGAAGCAGGCGCTCGCGATTCAGCGCGAGGCGTTGGGCGAGGCGCACTCGAAGACGCTCATCACGCTGAACAACCTCGCGATCGCGCACTGGCGTCTGCAAGAGCGGGAGGTCGCGGTCGAGCTCCTCCGCGAGGGGCTCGCGGCTGCCGAGGCGGCGTACGGCGCGGCCAGCCCGAGCGGGTTGATGTTGATGCACTCGCTCGGCCGGCTCCTCTTCTACCTGAAGCGCTACGACGAGGCGGAGTCCGTCTTAATGAAGAACCTCGCGCTGCACGAGCAGATGCACGCCGCCTCCGACGTCCCCACGCTGCACGCGACCCAGTCGGTGCTGTGGGTCCTGCGCGATCAGGGGCGGCGTCGCGAAGCCGCGGTCATCGCGAAGAAGCTTCGCGCGCGCCTCGCGGAGGCGAAGGATCCGACGCCAGCGCTCCGCGCACGCATGGTGCTCGAGATCGCGGACGCCTTGGCGAAGAACGGCGAGCGCGCAGAAGCAGAGCGGGTGTTGCTCGAGGTGGAAGAGGTGGTCCCCGAGTCCCTCGAACCGAAGTGGCGCGAGGCGCTCGCGAAGGTCCGCGCGCGCTGAGCGGAGCGCGTGTGCGCCCCGTGGCGAACTGAGGCACCACGCACGGGTGAGAACGCCATGCAGCTGACCGGAATGCTCTACGGATCGAAGCTCCTTCGATACAACGATTTTCCCTGTGCCAAGGTCCTCGGTCCGGAGGCGACCGAGGACGAGATCCGCGACCTGATCGACGAGTACGGCGAGGTCTTCATCAAGCCGCTGTTTCGGGGTGGCGTCGGCGGCTGTCGATGGCGGGGTGGGGCACCGGGCGGCTACTACGAGGAAGGCCTCGAGTTCGAGAAGCCGGTGATCGCCTGCGTCGTCGGCAAGTGGAAGGCCAAGTTGACGCGCGCCGTCGGTCACGCGGACGCGATCGCCGGCACGGGCGACGACGCCGAGACGAAGATCGAGTGGTTCAAGAAGTCACTCGGCGTCGACGACGTGTTCACGCCCGACAACCCCGTGGCCTCTCCCTGGGGCGCGGTGGTGACGAACATCGCGCACAACCCGGTCGCGCTGAACGCGGTGATGAAGAAGCAGTGCCTCGAGCCGGACTTCGCGCCGCGCGGGAGCCTCGACCTCAAGGCGTGGTTCGTCAACGACCAGGGGCTGGCGCTTCCGCCGACGCTCGTCGTCCCGTCCGTCGTCGCCCAGCCGCCGTACGACGAGCAGTTCGCGGCGCTCGACACGCAGCTGGGTGCAGACCTTCCGCGGGAGAACCTCAAGGACGCCTCCGGGGCCTCGCGGATGAGCACCGAGACTGGAGTGACCTCGCTGCACGGCGTCCCCGTCCTGGAGCTGGGCCGGCGGAGCCTCGAGTTCCTGCTCGGGTTCGCGTTGACGAAGCGACCGCTCACTGCGGAACAACAGGTCTTCGTCGACGTCGCCGCGCTCGCCGTCACGGCCTCGATCTGTACCGCGGGCAGTCGGTCAACATCGAACCGCGCGAGGCGTTCATCACCGAGTTCTTCGAGGGGCGGGGCGACTACAACGTCTTGCACAGCTTCCACAAGACGCTCGTCGAGGTCCTGCACGAGGAGGGGGCGCAACATGGACACCCGCAGTCG
>JAUHYN010000682.1 GCA_030426505.1 bacterium
CAACGGCTTCGTGAACGACTCGACGAGGCTCGCCGAGAACGCCGACCGCGGCAGCGGCCGCGCGGACGACGACGGCACCGGAGGCATCCTCTGCGGTCGGCTGATCGACAGCGCGCTGACGGGCACGCTGCACTTCAACCTCGGCCTCGCGAACCAGAGCATCCAGCAGATGGGCCGCGACGACGGCGTGCTCCCCAAGTCCGAGACGCGGCTCGACGCCGAGTCGTTGAAGACCAAGTATGGGGACGCCGACCACCTCAAGCTCCGCTACCTCTTCACCGACGAGATGGAGATGTACGTGGTGAGCGACGAGACGTTCCAGCGCGTCGTCGACGAGTACCACTTCCCGCCGAACCACGAGCTGCTCTCGTACAACCGCCCGATCGCCGGCAGCGGTTACGTCACGGTCCACGAGGGGCGCGTCGTCGGCCTCGAAGACGACATCGAGATGCTCCCCGGCAAGCTGCCCGACAACCTGCCGCCCGCGATCGACGTGCTCACCGCGCTCGGCTTCGACCTCGACATGGACGCGATCCGCGCGTCGCAGCGCGTGCTCGACTGGGAGGGCTTCGTCGACGGCACGAAGGCCGCCGACCTGCCCGCGCCGATCGAGGGTGACCCGGCCGCGATCCGCGAAGCGCTGATCGGCTGCGACCACGCGGACCGCCCGGCGCTCGTCGCGGCGACCGTGAAGCACGCGCTCGACGGCTTCCGCAAGAACGACTCGGAGCCCGTCGCGCGCTCCAAGACGGAGGACTTCGTGAAGCAGATCCTCGAAGGCTTCCAAATCATCAACGTCGCCGCGAAGCACTTCCGCGGCGGTGACCTGCCCTCGAACATGAGCGAGTTCATGGAGATGAAGATCGACGACGTGCTCGCCCCGTTCGTCGTGAGGAAGGCGGCCGGCGAATGAGCGATCCACGCATCGGCAGGGGGAGCGGCGGCGTCCCGTACCGCATCCCCACTGCGGACCCGACCTCGATCCAGCGCCCCGGCACCGAGCCGACCACCGACGTGTGGGGCGGCCGCGCGCACAAGATCGGGAAGCTCGCGGCGAACTTCGGGCGCGGCGCGCTCGACGCGCTCGGCGCGGATCTCCCGGAGGCCCTCCGCCTCCTCACCACGCTCCACGATCGCACCGACGAGCCGAAGCCCGGCGAAGCGATGCTCGCCGGCCGCGGCGTGTCGCCCGGCGTGGGGAGTGGGCCCGTTATCAGCTCGCCGGCCGAGGCCGCGGAGCTGCGGGCGGCCGGTCGACCGTACGTCTACGCGCTCGACCACGTGAGCTCCGCGAACGTCGAAGCCGCCGTCGGCGCGTCCGCGTTGGTGGTGCTCGACCGCAAGAAGAACAACGCGAGCCGCGCGGTCGCTTCGATCGGCAAGCCGGTCGTCGCGCTGCCGCACGCCGCGTTCGATCGCGCGAAGCAAGCCACCGACGTCACGGTCGACGGCACGCGCGGGCTCGTCCGTTTCGGCGCCCTGCCGACCATCGCGGGCGGCGCCAATGAAGCCGCGCGCGCGACGCTCGGGCGCCTGCGCGTCGCGGCGGGCGCGAACGTCGTCGCCGAAGCGAGTACGCCGGCGACCGTCCGTCAGGCCGTCGCCCTCGGCGCGACCGACGTCCGCGTGGACGCCGACGCGCTGCTCACCACCGACGCCGTGTTGACGCCGCTGCGTCGCTACCTCCTCGAGACGGAGGCCGCGCCGCGCCTCGAGCTGATCGAACAGATCGTGGCGGAGGTGCGCGCGAACGCAGAGGCGCTGGTCGAAGCGGCGGGCGACGCGACGCTCACGTTCGCGATCGGATCGCGCTCGCCGAAGAGCTTCTTCCCGGTGCGCCCGGAGCTGCTCGATCGCGTCGCGGACGAGATCGGTTTGCCGGCGGCCGTCGTGCAGGAGCGCGTCGCGGATCTCGGGAGTGGCAACAGCAAGCTCGGGCTCCGCGGCGGACGCCTCGGCGTGAAGTTCCCGGACCTCTTCGCGGGGATCGGGCGCGCCGTGTTCGAGGCCGTCGCCGACGCCAAGGAGGACGGGCACGCATCGGGGAATGTGAAGCTCCTCGTCCCGGCGGTGAGCCTGCCGGGCGAAATCGACACGCTGAAGAAGAAGCTCGAGGGCGAGCGTGAAGCGGTGCAGGCAGACTTCGGCGTCGAGCTCGACGTGAAGTACGGCGCCGGCATCGAGACCGCCGCGGGCGCGCTGCAGATGGCCGAGATCAGCGCCATCGCGGACTTCGCGGAGTACGGGCTCGCCGAGATGACGGAGACCGTCATGGGCATCTCGCGCGAGGACGCGGACAGCTTCGTCCCGCACCTCGTCGAGTCGGGCGTCTACCCCGCCGACCCCTTCGAGCGGCCCGCGTTCGATCTCCTCGACAAGTTGATCGCGGTCTCGCAGTACGTCGCGGGCGACACGCCGAACAGCTTCCCCGCCACCGTGCGCGGCGCGATGACGGTGGACCCGAACGGGATGATGCTCGCGCGGCAAGCGGGCGTGCGCGACGTCGTCGTCCCGCGCGACCTGTACGTCGACGGCCTGATCGAGGCGGCGCGCACGACGCACGCGCTCGAGCAGGTGTTCGGCGCGAACCTCGGGCGCACGAAGCCGAGCGATCGCGACACCGCAGCGAAGACGTTCAAGCTGCTCGAGACGCGCTTGGCGCCGATGAGCGGCGAGGTCGGCGGCAAGATCCCGGAGGGTGTGACCGCGCTCGAGCACGTCGAGCGCCTGATTCGGCAGGAGAGCCGCGGCAACCTCAGCAAGGCCGACGCGCTCCTCTCCCTCGACGCCGACATCGTCGACTCGCTGCGCCGCCCCGTGATCGATCCGCGCGCGCAGATCAAGGTGCTTTCGAAGGGCGCCGGCGCGTCGCCGGGGTGTGGCGTCGGGAAGCTCGCGCTGTCGCACGACGCCGCGGAGGCGTTCGCCGCGAAAGGCGAGCCCTACGTGTTGCTCGTGAACGAGGTCCACGCCGAGGACGTCCCCGCGGTGCGTGACGCCGAAGCCCTCGTCTCCGTGCGCGGCGGCGTGACGAGTCACTCCGCGATGATCGCGGCGAACAGCGACGTGCCTTGCGTCATGGACGACAAGGCGAAGATCAACCTGGAGAAGCGGACGGCGCAGCTCGGCCGCACCATGGTGAAGGAAGGCGACTGGATCTCGGTCGACGGCACCAAGGGCCAGGTGATCGCGGGCGAAGCGCCGCTGATCGATCCCGCGGCGTCACCCGCGTACGCGACGCTGATGCAGTGGGCCGACGAGCTCCGCACGCTCGAGGTCCACGCGAACGCCGACACGCCCGCCGAGGCGAAGCTCGCGTTCGAGTCGGGCGCCGAGGGCGTCGGCCTGGTCCGCTCGGAGCACATGTTCTTCGGCGAGAACCGCCTGCTCGCGTTCCGCTCCGCGATCGTCGGCGACGGCGCGAAGGCCGAGGCCGCGCTCGAGGACATGGAGGCGTTCCAGCGCGCGGACTTCGAGGGGCTGTTCACCGCGGCGGCCGGCAAGAAGGTCGCGGTGCGTCTGCTCGACCCGCCGCTCTACGAGTTCCTGCCGAACTCGCCGGACGGGATCCGTGAGCTCGCGAAGCGACTGGATCTGTCCACCGAAGAGGTGGTGCGGCGCATCGACGACGCACAGGAGGTCGACTCGCTGATGGGTCTGCGCGGCGCGCGGCTCGCCGAGGTGCGTCCGGACATCGAAGCCACGCAGGTGCGCGCGCTCGCGAAGGCGTTCGCGGCGACCAAGGCGAACGGCATCGATCCGAAGCAGCTCTACATCACCGTCCCGATGGTCAACACGGGGCGCGAGATGGAGGCCGCCGCGGCGCGCATCAAGGCGCTGGTCGCGGAGGTCGAGGCGGAGACCGGGCAGAAGATCCCGGTGCAGGTCGGCGCGATGATCGAGACGCCGGCGGCGGCCCTCGAGGCCGGCCGCATCGCGCAGCACTCGGACTACCGCTCGTACGGGACGAACGACCTCACGCAGCTCACGCTCGGGTTCGGCCGCAACGTCGCGCCGAAGTTCATCCCGGAGCTCATCGCGAACGGCGCGCTCGCCGCGGACCCGAGCAAGATGCTCGACCCGGACACCGTCGGGAAGACGGTGCACGTGGCAGCAGCAAGAGGCGAGCTTCGAACGTCCGCTGGCCTACTTGCGTCCCTTGCCCTTGCGACCGCGCGCCGGCGACGGCGAGGCGTTGCGCGACTTGCCCGAACCCTTCGTCTTCGACGCCGGCGTCTTGGGCGCGCCGCGCGCGGCACTCTCCTCGGCGGCGGCGGCGGCGGCATCGGACTTCTTCTTGAACACAATGTCGCCCGAGGCAATGGCCTGTTCAATCGAGTCGTCGGCAGAGTCGAGCTCCTCCTCGGCGGGGTTGCCGAGCACGCGCTCGCCCTTCGCGTTCGTCGTCTGCTTGACGCCGAACTTGAGCACCGTCGTGCCCGAGGAGCCGACGCCGCCGGAGGAGCCGCCCTCAAGTGCCCAGCGCACAATGTCAATGTTCTTGTCGACGACCGCGAAACGAGCGTCCGTGAACGCCATGCGCGCGGAGAAGAGGATGAAGATGCGCGTCGTGCTAATGAGCAGGATGCCGGCGAGCAGCAGCGCCACGCCCGTGAGCGCGCCCGTCACTGTGCGAGCGGTGAGACGACGACGACGTCGGGGTTTCTCGTGGAGGCAGGGTTTTCTTGTGACCTCATGGAGAGTGCGATGGTATTGTGCGAGATGGGGGGGGGGAGGGGGAGGGGGAGGGGGAGGATGTGCGCCACGGACGACGACGACGACGACGACGACGACGACGACTCCTCGGGACGACGGACGGACGGAGGAGGCGGAAGACGAGTACACGGACGCCGGGACGACGACGAGCACGACGACGATGACGACGCTATTGACAACATGACGTCTCATTCACAAAGACGTTGCGAGACACCGTCGTGACGATGACGAGGACGAAGATGACGTCGACGACGGCTGCCGACGACGACGCACGCACGCCACGCACA
>JAUHYN010000683.1 GCA_030426505.1 bacterium
CGTGCGATCGAACGCCGGACGCGCCGGCGCTCGCACACACCCACTCGAGGTCTTCGCGATTCACGAAGCGCGGATCAGCCGGGATCCGCGCAGCACCGGAAGCCGAGCGTCTCGCTGCTCGAGCCGTCCTTCTTCTTCTTACGCGCCGCACAGCGCCCGTCGTAGCCGGGGCGATCCGAGGCCCCGCCCTTGACGACGTAGCCGCTGCCCCACTGGGTCGACGTCCACTCGGCGACGTTCCCGGACATGTCGAACACGTTGTAGCCCGACCGACACTTGCGGAACGAACCGGACTTCTCGACCTGACGGTCCGCCCCTTCGTCGTCCTCGGTGTTGCACGACGACGGGTCCCACTGGTTCGCGTACGGGTAGCGCGAGCCGCTCGGGCCCTTGCACGCCTTCTCCCACTCCTCTTCGGAGCAGAGGCGCTTCTTGCGCTTCTTGCAGCGCGCCGCCGCGGTCTTGAACGAGACCTTCGTAGACGGCGAGCGACCGCGACCATTCGGGTACTCGTAGTAGTCGATGCAGAACGCCGGGACGTCGATCGACACGTAGTCCTTGTCGCCGAAGTTGCGCTCCGGGTCGTTGCGCTTGGAGCCGAGCATGAACGTGCTCGCCTTCACGAGCACCATCCCGCGCGGGCACTCCTGCTCCTTGTCCGGGGCGACCATCGCGGCGGGCGTCGGATCTTCCTTCTTCTCCTCGGCCTTCTTCGCGGCGGCCTCGGCCTCCTTGCGCTTGCGCTCGTCCTCGCGCGCCTTCGCGGCCTCCTCGGCCTCGCGGCGGCGGCGCTCTTCCTCCGCCTTCGCCTGGTCGCGACGCGCCCGCGCCTCATCCTCGGCTTCGGCGGCGGCGAGGCGCTTGGCGCGATCCTCGGCGCGGCGCGCGGCCTCGTCCTGCTCCTTCGCGAGGCGCTCCTTATCGCGCTGCTCGCGCTCGCGCTCCTCGCGGCGCTTGCGCTCTTCGGCGGCCTTCTTGCGCTCCTCGCGGCGCTCGGCGTCGGCCTCGCGCGCGGCCGCGCGACGCTCGGCGGCGGCCTCGGCGGCCTCCTTCGCGCGGCGCTCCGCCTCCTTCTTCTTCTCGGCGTCGGCGGACTTCTTGGCCTCTTCCTCGAGCCGGCGGGCCTCCGCTTCCTTCGCGAGCGCGGCGGCCTCGGCGGCCTTCTTCTCGGCCTCGGCGGCCTCCTCGCGCTCCTTCGCGGCGGCCTCGGCGCGCGCGGCGACGGCGGCCTCTTCGCCCGCCTTCTTCGCGTCCGCGCGCGCGGCGGTCCCGGTGGCGCGAGCCTGCTGCGCCTCGGCCTGCATCATCGCGATCTTCTCTTCGAGGTTCGACTGCTTCGTCAGCACCACGACCACGATCACGACCGCGAGCAACACCGCGAACAGCGACAGCACCACGGTGATCAGCACGCCGCGGTTGCGCCCCGAGTCGGCCGGCGGCGGCGGCGGCGCGAGGGCCTGCGGCGCGACCATACTCGGGATCGACAACGCCTCCTGCGTCGCCGGGCGCGGCATCGTGCTCGGGTCGACGATCGCCGGCCCGCCCACGGTGCTCGTCATCGGCACCGGCGCGGCCGCCATCGTCGGCATCCGCGGGCGCGTCATCGGGCGCTTCTTCGCCTTCGGCGCGGCCGAGCCGTCGTACGCCGCGGTCGGCCCGCGGGTCTGCGGCTTCGGCGCGTAAGTGATGCCCTGCGTGGGCTCGTCGGGCTTGTCGGCCTTGTCACCGCGCACCACGACGTCCGGCGCGACGGGCGCGTCCTCGCCGCCGTCGAGGCGACCGTGACGCGTGTCCTCGTGCGCGACCTGCGAGAACGCCGGCGACGGGATCGCCGAGTCCGGCAGCGGCGTCGGCTGGATGGTGCGGTTGTGCGTCGCGACGTCCTTCACCTGCACCGACGGGCGCGGCTCGCCCTTCGCGTCGACGTCGTAGACGTTCGTCGCGCTCGGGTCGGCGATGAGCTCGATCGCGGAGTTGCTGATCTCCTCGAGGCCCGGCTCCGGGCGCACGCTGATCCCCTCCGCCGCGATCGGGCGCGACGGCATCGGCGGGTGATCGAAGACGGCGATCGTCTCCTCCTCGTCCTCCGGCAGCTCGACCGCGTGCGGGTTGTCGACGAGGTCCGGCTCGGGCGCAGCGGCCATCGGCGCCGGCTCCGCGTGACCCGCGTGGCCGTTGGCGCCGTTCGCGGGGACGCCGTTTTCCGGCGGGCGCGCCCCGTTCGCCTGCTTCTTCTGGGCGACGATCGACGACTCGATCATGTCGTCGTCGACCTCGAAGTCGTGCAGGTCCGTGCCCTCACGCTTGCCGCCGACCTCGGCCGGCGACTCGACCGCGGACGCGACCGCGAGGCTCGGCTGGATCTCGACCGGCGCGGGCGGCGCGGGCGGCACCTCGGGCGGCGGGCGCTTGCCGACGTCCGCCGTGACCGGGCGCTTGCCGTGTTTGTCCATCTCCAGGCGCTGCGTGGGCGCGTCCCCGGCCGCGGCCGCGGCGGCGGCGGCCTTGGCGCCGGAGCCCCGCGACAGTGCGGAGCGCAGGTCCGCGTAGAGGTCCTGGGTGGAGGCGTAGCGATCCTTCGGCGCGCGCGCGACGCAGCGCTGGATCACCGCGAGGATCGCGGGCTCGAGTCCCGACGCGGTGAGCTTTTCGGGCTTGCCGTCGTCGTACACGACGCCCGTGAGCATCTCCGCGAGCACCACGCCGAGGCTGTAGACGTCGACGGATCGCTCGAGGTCCGCGACCTCCAGCCGCACTTCGGGCGCGAGGTAGCGGAAGTTCGATCCGCGCGACTTCTGGATCGCGAGGAAGGGCTTGCGCGGCAGCCCGCGCAGGAGCGCGAAGTCCGTGATCTTCAGCAGATCCGGCAGGACGATCACGTTGTCGGGCTTGAGGTTCCCGTGGAAGGTCGTCTTGTGGGCGTAGTCGAGCGCCTGGCAGAGCTGGTTGAAGATCGGCTCGACCTCGGCCAGCGTGAACGTCTGCTTCTTCTCGTTCCGCAGATCGATGATCTTCCGGAGCGACAGCCCCTCGAGGAACTGCATCGTGACGTACGGGCGGGTCTCGTCCCGGCCCTCGTCGTAGATGCGCACGACGTTCTGGTGCGAGAGCTTCCGCGCGATCTTCGTCTGCCGTGAGAACAGGCGCTGCTCGTCCGAGGTCTGGACGAGCTTCGCGTTGATCACCTTCACGGCGACGTCGACGTCGATCTCGGTGTCATGCGCGCGGTAGACGACGCCCGCGCCGCCGGATCCGACGATGTCCTTGACCTTGTACCGGTTCGCGATCAGGTCGCCGATCTTGAAGACGACGCCGAAGACCCGGCTCCCCGTGCGCTGCTGCGCACGCTGCTCGGCCGTGGCCCCCCGGCGCGTCTGCGCCGACGAGAGCACCGTCCCGCAATTCCAGCACTTTTCGGCCCCGTCCTGGACGTGGCTACCGCATCGAAAGCAGAGCAATCCCTAGACTCCTGTCCAAAATCCCCGACCTTGTGGCCTAGACCATAACGGCCGCTCACTTCGTGAGCGACCTTGGCACAGTCCCAGGTTCGGGCCCTGGCGCGCCCGACCTTGTGGCCTAGATGACACGCTCGGTCCATCGGTCGCCTGCCGTGTCCGCGGATCGTGGGGGCGCATCTGTCCGAAAAGGTGTCCAATGCGGCTCGAAGACGCAAGCGGGGCGGTCGTCGTACGCGGCCGAGCTCGGCCTCGGGCGCGCGTCAGCGACCGGTGTGACCAAAACCCCCCACCCCACGGTCGGTCCCCTGGAGTGTGGTGACGAGCTCGACGACGACGCGCGACACGGGCGCGACGACGAGCTGAGCGATCCGATCCCCGACGGCCACCGCGTACGGCGCGTCGCCGTGGTTCACCAGGAGCACCTTCACCTCACCCCGGTAGTCCGCGTCGATCGTCCCGGGCGCGTTGAGCACCGTGACGCCGTACTTGTACGCGAGTCCGGAGCGCGGGCGGACCTGGGCCTCGAACCCGGGGTCGAGCCCGATCGCGAGGCCGGTGCCGAAGAGGTGGCGGGCGCCCGGTTCGAGGACGCCCGCTTCTGCCGAGGTGAGGTCGAGGCCCGCGGCGCCGTCCGTGGCGTAGGCCGGGAGCGGCAGCGCGGGGCGGCCCGGGAGGACCGTCAGCTCGAGGCGGGTCTCCCGGGCGTCGGGCATGTCAGTCGGAGACCTTCTCGCCGATCGCTTCGCGACGGGAGAGGCGGATCTTGCCCTGGCGGTCGATGCTCGTGACCTTCACCAGCACCTCGTCACCCTCGCGGATGATGTCCTCGACCTTGTTCACGCGCTTCTCCGCGAGATCGGAGATGTGAACGAGGCCGTCGGTGCCGGGGAAGATCTCCACGAACGCGCCGAAGTCGACCACCTTGCGGACGTTGCCGAGGTAGATCTTCCCGACCTCGGGCTCCCGCGTGATGTCCTTGATCAGCTTGATCGCCTTCTCGACCATCTCCGAGTCGGCGGACGCGATGCTCACCGTGCCGTCGTCGTCGATGTCGATCGCGACACCGGTCTTCGCGACGATGTCCTTGATGACCTTGCCGCCCGGTCCGATGACGTCCTTGATGCGCTCCGTCTTGATCTTGAGCTGCGTGATCCGCGGCGCCCTCTTGCTGATCTCGTCGCGCGGCCCGTCGATGGTCTTCGCCATCTCGTCGAGGATGTAGAGACGACCCTCGCGCGCCTGGCCGAGCGCGGCCTCGAGCGTCTCACGCGAGACGCCCGTCAGCTTGATGTCCATCTGGACCGCGGTGACGCCTTCGCGCGTGCCGCAGACCTTGAAGTCCATGTCGCCGAGGTGGTCCTCGTCGCCGAGGATGTCCGACAGGATCGCGATCTTGCCGTTCTGCTCGATGAGGCCCATCGCGATGCCGGCCGCCATCCCCTTCAGCGGGACACCCGCGTCGAGCATCGACAGCGTCGCGCCGCAGACCGAAGCCATCGACGAGCTGCCGTTCGACTCCGTGATCTCGGAGACGATGCGCAC
>JAUHYN010000684.1 GCA_030426505.1 bacterium
GTCCCCGTCGTTCGCGTCGCGCGCATCGTCGCGCGTCGCGCCGAGCATGCCTTCGTCGGTCGCGCCGTCGCCGCCCGCATCATTCGCGGCGCCGAGCGCGGGTCCGCCGGCTGCGTCGTCTCCGCGTGCGTCGGTGCTCGTCGCGCCGAGCGCGCCCTCGTCGTCCGCGTCGTGCGCGCGGTCTCCGCGCGCGTCGCTCGCGGCGCCGAGCGCGTGTCCGCTGGCTGCGTCATCTCCGCTTGCGTCGTCGTTCGTGGCGCCGAACGCGCCCGCGTCGTGCGCGCGGTCTCCGTTCGCGCCGCTCGCAGCGCCGAGCGCGACCCCGTCCGCGCCGCGCGCGTCATCGCTCGCAGCACCGACCGCGTCCTCGTCCGCGCCGCTCGCGTCGCCGTCGGTCGCGTCGCTCGCCTCGCCGTACGCGTTCGTCGCGTCGTGCGCGCCGCCCGCGTCGTCACTCGACGCACCGAACGCGTCCGCTGCGTCGTGCTCGGCCGCGTCGCGTGTGTCGTCGCCCGCCGCGTCGAGGGCGTCGCCGTCGCCCGGCTCGATGTCCGCCGCGTCGTCCAGCCCGCCGCGCTCCTCGAACGCGCCTGCGCCGTGTTCGGCGTCCGCGTCGGCCCCATGCGCACCGGCGCCGTTCGCGCTCGCGGAGGGCGCGCGCGCGAACCTCGCGTCCGACTCCACGTCGGCGACGAACTCGTCGGTCGCGACCTGCGCTTCACCCACGCCGCGCGGCGAGTCGACGGTCGTTTCGCCGCGGCTCGACGGCGTGCGCAGACGGTCGACGTCCATCCTCAGCGTGCGATCGTCTTCGACCGCGCCCGAGTCCCCGATCGGGGCGAGCGTCGGCTTCGACAGGGAGCCCGTGTCCTCGCGCGCCGACGCGAAGTCGCTCACGCGGATCCGCCCGGTCGCCTCGCGTTCGCCGCTCCCCCACGGCCGCGTGACCGAAGAGCGCTGCCGCGGAAGCGGCGCGCGCGGGATGGCGTGTGAGCCGCTCGGCTCGCGCGGGATCGGCTTCTTCGGCTGCGCGTCGAACGTGCGCGACGCGCGTCGCGGGATCACGCCCGAGCCGCTCCCGGGGCGCTCGCCCTGCCCGGGCACCCGCGGCGCGTTGCTCATCGAGACCCAGCCGCTGCTCGCGCGCCAGTTCGGCGTGGACGTGGGGCGGGCCGCCGCGCCGCCGTAGCTGGGGCGGCCGAGGTTCGTGGAGAGCGGCGTCGGCGCGAGCGTGCCCTGGCCGTGTTTGGCGACGATGCGATCGATGACGGCCTGCGAGTCGGCGTCGAGCATCTTGAAGCGCAGCGCCATGCCCGGCTTGTCGTCCTCGCGCACGGTCACGACGACGCCCTCGCCGCGGAGCGCGCGACTCCCGTCGGCGAGGAGCAGCTCGAAGCGGATCTTGGTCCCCGTCGCCTTCGGCGATTTCGTGCGTAGGAAGAGGCCCGCCGAGGAGATGTTCTCGGCGTAGCGGTTCACGAACTCGTCGAGGTCTTTGTAGCGGAGCGTGATCCTCAGCGAGACGGTGTCGGACGGCTGGGCCACCGGCTGTAACCATAGCGCGCCTCTGGGTTTGAGGTAACTTTACGGACAGGGGCGCGCTTCGGTCGTTTTGTCAGGGGATATCGGGGGGTTATTGCAGTTCCAATGCGAAGTCGAACGCGGACGGTGACGGGTCCGTGCCCTCGGGCGCCTGCACCACGATCTCGGCGCGGCCGCCGACCGTCACGCGGGCTTCGCCGAGCATCCTCAGGCGCAGCGTCCCCACGCCGTTGACGACGCCGCCGATCGACAGCTCCGCCGCGCCGTCGACCGGGCGCGAGGAGAAGTCACCGGAGCGCGAGCCGCCCGGATCGAACGTCGCGACGACCTCCACCGCGGCGTCGCTCTCGAGCGCGACGTTCGCCGTGAACCGCCCGCCGATCGACGCCGACGACGTGTCGGTCACGCGGATGACGAGCTCCACCTCGGGCGCGTCGGGCGTCAGCTCGATCGACGGGATCACCGCTTCGAGCGTCACGGGCGTGGAGGGCACCGAAGTGTCCGGCGGCGACGTGGCCATCGACGCGATGCCGGCGAGCGTGATCGTGGTGAGGATGGCGAGGCGGCTGCGGAGGTCGTTGTTCGTGGTCGGGTTCATCGTCGAGATTCCTTCTCTTGCGTTCTTACTTGGCGGAGATGTCGAGGCTGGAGACCGCGTGTGCCGGCGGGTTGTTGCCCTCACCGTACCAGTCGATCGCGTGCTCGACGTGCCACGTCCCGGTCACGGGGGCGTCGCCGCTCTTGAGGAAGTCGATGTCGACCGTGGAGACGCAGGGCGGCGCGTCGCAGCTGTAGAAGTAGCGCTTGATCAGCAGCTCGGTGTCCGAGCCGAACACGGTGACCCGCCGGGACTGGCCGTGGCGAACCGCGCCGTCCTGGTCGGAGAGGTCCGACACGAGGAGCTCGACTTCGGCGTCGCCGGAGTTGCGGAGATCGGTCTTCAGGACGGCGGTGATCGTGACGGTCTCGCTGAAGCCGTCCTCGCCGCCGGGGAACGCTTCCTCGGGAGTGGAGATGTCGAGGCGGAAGCGGTGCGCGTCGTAGCCTTCGTCGAAGGAGAGCGCCTCGCCGTCGGTCGTCGACTCGAGGACTTCGACCGTCGCGGGGCAGCCGAGGAAGGCGGAGCAGAGGAGCAGGGTGCTGGCGGAGGTGAGGAGCGAGGCGCGTCGGAGCATGTCCGGTCCTGAGAGCAGCGACCGTACCAGGATCCCAAGCCGTTGAAATCACGAGGCGGCGGAGGCGTCGGCGTCTTCGCCCCGACACACCCGCCCGGACCGGGGCGCCGAGTGATGCAAAAGCACCACACAGCGCCGCGCGCCGCCGGGTCCCGTGAGCGAGACGAGCGCGGCGGCGCTTCGATTCACTTCTGCGAGATCGTGGCGCGCGCGGCCTCGAACGCCGCGTCGGGCTGGTCCGCCTCGCCGCCGCCCTGCGCGAAGTCCGGGCGTCCGCCGCCGGAACCGCCCATCGCCGACGTCGCGGCCTTCACCACGTTGCCGGCGTGGACGCGCTTGCCCGCGAGGTCCTTCGTCGCTGCGACGAGGAGCGCCACGCGGCCGTCTTCCGCCGCGGCGAGCACCACGACGCCACTGCCGAGCTTGTCGCGGAGCTGATCCGCGAGCGGGCGCAGCGACTTCTTCGGCGTGCCGTCGGCGCGCTTGAAGAGGACCTTGATGCCCTCGATCTCCTCCACGCCGTCGAGCGGATCGCTGCTCCCACCCCCCATCACCGCCGCCGTGCGCGCCTGCTCGAGCTCGCGCTCGAGTCCCTTGTTCTTCTCGAGGAGCTTCGCGATGCGATCCGGCACCTGCTCCGGCGTGACCTTCAACGTCTGCGACGCCGCGCGCACCAAGCGCTCCTGCTCGCGCACCCACGCGAGCGCGTTCATGCCGGTCACCGCCTCCACGCGCCGCACGCCCGACGCGATGTTCCCGTCGCTCACCAGCTTGAAGAGTCCGATGTCGCCCGCGCGCGCCACGTGCGTGCCGCCGCAGAGCTCCATCGAGTCGCCGCCGATCCGCACCATGCGGACGCGGTCGCCGTACTTCTCGCCGAAGAGCATCACGGCGCCGGCTTCCTTCGCCTCTTCCATGGTGCCTTCGTTCGTCTCAGTGGATTCGTTTCGAAGGATCATCGCGTTCACGCGATCCTCGATCTTCGCGATCTCGTCCGCGGTCAGCGCCTCGAAGTGCGAGAAGTCGAAGCGCAAGCGATCGGGCGCGACGAGTGAGCCCTTCTGCTGCACGTGATCTCCGAGCACCTCCTTGAGCGCGAGGTGCAACAGGTGCGTCGCCGAGTGGTTCCGCTTCGTCTGCTCCCGGAGCTCCGCGCGGACGAGCGCCTCGACCTGGTCGCCGACCTTCAGCGTGCCCTCGATTTGGGCGTGGTGCGCGATGAGCTCCGCGACGGGCTTCGTAGCGTTCGTGACGTTCGCGACGCCCCCTTCGAACGCGAGCCCGCCGAGGTCACCGACCTGACCACCCGACTCCCCGTAGAAGGGCGTGCGGTCGAGCAGCACGATCGCTTCGCCGGTAGCGGCGTCGACCGACGCCCCGTCCTTCACGATCGCGACCACCCGGGAGAACGAGCGGTGCCCCGTGTAGCCGAGGAACTCGGTCGCGCCGAGCTTGTCGCGGAGGTCGAACCACACCGCTTCGACCGCCTTGCCGGTGCCCGCGTGGCCGTCCTTTCCGCCGCCCGCCTGGCGCTTCTTCACCGCCTCGGCCGCGGCGTCTTCGTCGACGGTGCGGTCGTGTTCATTGGCGATGACGCGCGTGAGGTCGATCGGGAAGCCGAACGTGTCGTAGAGGTCCGCGACGAACTCCGGCTCGAGCGCCTTCGCGGAGTCCTTCGCGATGTGGTCCTCGAGGAGCTTCAGCCCGCGCTTCAGCGTGCGCCGGAACGACTCCTCCTCGTGCTTCGCGACCTTCTCGATCAACGACGCCGCGTCCGCGAGCTGCGGGTACGCGTCCTTCATCGCCTCCACGACGTCGAGGCACGCCTTGTAGAAGAACAGGTCGTCGTAGCCGAGCCGGTCACCGTGCCGGATCGCGCGGCGCATGATGCGCTTGAGGACGTAGCCGCGCCCGTCGTTCGCGGGCTGCACGCCGTCCGCGACGAGGAAGGTCGTGGCGCGCGCGTGGTCGGCGACGACGCGCATCGAGATCTCGTCGTCCGAGTCGCCGCGCTCGTACTTCTTGCCGACGCCCGCCGCGATCTTGTCGAGCAACGAGAGGAAGCTGTCGATGTGGTACGTCGACGTCTGCCCCTGCATCACCATCGCGACGCGCTCGAGGCCCGCGCCGGTGTCGACGGACGGCGCGGGGAGCGGCTCGAGCGGCCCGTCCGCGGTGTGCTTCACGAACTGCATGAACACGAGGTTCCAGATCTCGAGCCAGCCGTCGCTGTTCTCCACGCGGCCGGGCGCGAACATGTCGGTCGTGTCC
>JAUHYN010000685.1 GCA_030426505.1 bacterium
CCGCTCCGCCCGTCGTAGACCTTCAACGTCGTCCTGTAGCGCCGCTTCGAATAGCGCGCGTCCGCCTCGAGCCAAGCGGTCACGCCCATCGTGGCCGCGAACTCCACGCGACCGTCGGCGGTGTCGAGGTCGACGTCGAGGCGCGCGGCCTCGTCCCGCGCCGTCTGCAGGGGCATCTCGTCGTAGGCGTCGCTCTTCGCGCCGAACTCGGTGATCGCTTTGGTCGCGTAGCGCCGCGAGCGCCCCGTCGCCTTCAGCACCACGAACTTCGTCGGGGTCGACGGCGCGGCGGGCGGCGGCGCCGCGACGACCGGGGGCGGCGGAGGCGTGACGGCGACCGGCGGCGGCGGCGCCTCGACCGGCGGAGGCGGCGCCTCGACCGGAGGTGGCGTTTCGACCGGCGCCTCGGCGACGGCTCCGGAGGCCTCGTGCAGTCGCGTGATCGTCGAGCCGGCTTTCGACCAGAAGAGCTTGCCGACCAGATAGGACACGCGCGAGATCTTCTTCGATCGCACCTTCCATCGCTTCACGATGGCCTGCGCCTTCACGTCGATGATCTCGACCGTGACCTGCCACTTGCGACCCTCGCGACCGCTCTTCACGTAGACCGCGGAAGACACCCCGAGCGCCGCGCCGGTCTTCGCGATCGCGGTGGGATCGTTGGGCGCCGCGCCGACGCGGATCGCGGCGGCTTCCCAGTCCTCGAGCGGGAAGACCTTCGCGCGGTCCTTCACGCCCTTCTCGATCGCCTGCGCGACCGTCGCCTTCAGCGCGCCTTCGATCTTCGCGATCGCGATCTGCGGCTTCGCGTCGGCGGGCCGCGCGGCGAGCAACGACAGCAGCGCGAGCGCGCCGAGGAATACGCGACTCATCGCCCCTGCACTCCCGTCAACGCGCTCCCGCTCGACGCGGTCACGGCTTCGAAGACCCACGCGCGCACGCAGTTCGCCTCTTCGGCGGGGAGCACGTCGCCGCCGAGCGGCATCCTCAGGCCGCACTCCGGCATCTCTTGGATACGGTCGAGTAGCTGACTGCCGTCGGGCGCTTCGGACTGGATGAGCGCGCGCCCGTCGCACGCGCGACCGGGCACGTCGATCAGGCGCCGCAAGACGTCGGGGCTCACGAGGTCGAGCCCGGCGGCGGGCGCCGGACCGGAGTTGTGGCAGTCCTGTCCGTCACACTTCGCCTGTAGGACGTCGCGCTCGACGTCGATGTTCAGCTCGCACCCGACGCCGGCGAATCGATCCGGATTCTCGAGCGAGCCCGGACAACCCGCGACGAGGAACGCGATCGAAGTGAGGAGGAGGTGACAAGAGACGCGCCGCATGGATGGCCGACACGATCGAGTCGCATTTGGGCGATCCAGTCAAATCATCGGCACGTTGAGGTGGGCTCGGAAGTGTGTGAACAATGCGCGCCGTCCGCATGAAGACCCGAACGT
This sequence comes from bacterium, assembly GCA_030426505.1. Taxonomy (GTDB): domain Bacteria; phylum Myxococcota; class Kuafuiibacteriia; order Kuafuiibacteriales; family Kuafuiibacteriaceae; genus JAUHYN01. The sequence continues at coordinate 1,442 of JAUHYN010000685.1, forward strand.
CCTCGGTCCTCCTGGTCGCGTGGCTCGCGTCCTTCGCGTTCGGCTGTAGCTCGTCGCTCCCGTTCGTGTGGGTCCACGATCTGCCCCGGCAGGAGGAGCCCGACCGAATCCGCCGCGGCGACGCGATCTCGGTCGTCGTGAAGAACCAGAAGCAGCTCACCGGCGAGTTCAAGGTCGGACAGCAGGGTACCTACGTGCAGCCGCTCGTCGGCACCGTCCGCGTCGAGGGGATGACCCCGGCGGAGGCCGCCCAGCAGCTCGCCGCGCAGCTCGACGGCATCGTGGTCGAGCCGCTCGTCTCCGTGACGATCACCCAGCCCGCGGACCTCACGATCGGCGTCCTCGGCGAGGTGAAGAAGCCGGGGACCCTGCAGGTGCCCTACGGCACCAACATGCTCGACATCATGGCCCGCGTCGGTGGTCTCACCCAGTTCGCGGACGCCAACAGCATCTTCATCATCCGCGCGAAGCCCCGACCCGTTCGAATTCGATTCAAGTACGACTTCCTGATCGGCGGAGATCCGCGGAGTCTTTCGTTCGAGCTGCGCGATGGCGATGTCGTGCATGTAGAGTAGCCCCGATGGCGACTGCGTCCGTAGCGCTCTTCCTCGCGCTCGGCTCCGCCGTGGGGTTCGGCGCCTCGGCGGGCCTGCGGACGGAGACGCGCGCCGGTCTCATCCCGACCGGCGGCGCGACGACTTCGGATCCTTCGTTGGACTTCGTCGTCACCCCGACCGGCAACGTCACGCTCTCACGCGGCGACACCGCGTTCACGCTCGGCTACAACGTTCGACTGCTCCGGCGCTTCTTCGTGCCGACGATCGATCGCTTCATCATCCTGCACAACGCCAACGCCGGTTACAGCGATCAGTTCGGCCGCGGGTGGCGGTTGCGCGCGAACGTGGCGGCGAGCCTCGGCGAAGTCGACTACGCCACGGCCGGCACCGTGATCGGCGGGCAGGCCCAGACCGGCGGTGCGACCGGCAACAACACGAACAACCAGACCGTGAACAACGGCAACGTCCCGAACGCCGCGATCGTCCCGCTGCTCAACCTCTCCGGCGTCGTCGCGCTGGGCGGCTCCGTCGGGCGCAATCACGGCGTGGGGTTCACGTTCAGCGTCTCGCAGGTGCGCCCGATCGGATCCGTCGACCCGTCGCAGCAGACCTTCGCGAACACGATCGGCGCGGGCGTCGGCGCGAACTACTCGTACACCGTGACCGCGCGGCTCGGGGTCAGCGCGGGCGCCGGCCTCAACTTCACGACCTTCGACGACCCGACCGGCGCCGCGAACTCGGAAAACTCGAACTTCCGATCCGGGAGCGCGAACTTCGGCGTGAACTATCAGTTCTCGCCGTCGAGTGGCGCGACCGCGCAGGTCGGCGCGCTCGTCTCGGACGGCACGAACGGGTTCCTCGCGTCGCCGACGGGATCGCTCGGCTACAACTTCAACGTGTCGAACACGGCGGCGCTGCAGCTCGGTGGTCAGATCATGGCGACCGTCGACGGCCAGGCGAATCCGATCACGCAGAGCTACGACCCGAGGCTCTCCACGCAAGCCTCGTTCGGGGGCCGCATCGGCTCCGACTGGGGCGTTCGGATCGAAGCGCAGTTCACGACGCCGCTGCCGATCGATCCGACCGGCGCCGAGTCGATGACGCTCACCGACGCCCAGAACGCCGCGACCTTCGTCGGCGGCGGCATCCCGGTCACGTACCGGGTCAACGACACCGTCAGCGCCGAGTTCGGCGTCCGCGCGCAAGCGCAGGCGCCGCGCCTCGACTCCGACATGTTCCAGTTCATCAGCCCCAGCATCACCGGCTACATCGCGCTCGCCGCGACGGTCGGGACCGCGGGGCCCTGACGCACCTTCGGTTCGAAGGGGGGCTCGAAGTGACGATCGAACTCATCTGCAAGAAGACCTGCAGCACATGCCGCAAGGCCGTCGCGCTGCTCGACGAGCGCGGCATCGACTACCGCTACCGCGAGTACACGGACGAACCGCTGTCGAAGAAGGAGCTGAAGGACGTGCTCGGCAAGCTCGGCCTCGGTCCCAAGGACGTCCTGAGGAAGCACGACAAGGCGTACAAAGAGCTCGGCCTCACCGGCGACGAGTCCGACGCGCGCCTCGTCGATCTGATGGTCGAGCACCCGACGCTGCTCCAGCGCCCGATCGGTGTGAAGGGGAAGAAGGCGGTGGTCGGTCGACCCGTCGAGAATCTACTGGAGCTCTGAGCGCTTCTTGGTCGTCTTGACCAGCGCCTTCGTGACGACCTCGGGGCGCTTGCGGAGCTCGCGGACCATCGCGAGCAGCAGACCGAATACCAGGCCACCGCCGAACCCGACGCCCGCGCGCTGCATGACCTTCTGGCGCATCGGCACGAACTCGAGGCTCGGCGGGCTGATGATGTCGTAGCGCGCGGCAGCCTGCGTCTTCTCGAGGTCGTACTGCAGCTCGGCGAACTGGAGCCGCTCGTAGATCTTCGCGTAGAGCTGCTGCACCGTCCCGTAGTTGCGGGTCAGCTCGGCGTAGCGCGCTTCGAGCTCGGGGAGGCGCTTCACCAACTTCTGCGACTTCTCGATCTCCTCGATGACGTGGCTGCGCTGGTTGTACGTCGCGCTGCGAGCGACCTCAAGCTGTCGGATCTCGTTCTGGATGGAGTCGTAGAGCGGGTTCCGGCGACGCTCGATCTCCTTGTCCGACGACGCCGTCTTCGACAGGCGCGTCAGCTCTTCCTTGCGCTTCTCGAGCGCGATGACGTCCGGGTGCTCGTCGCCCTTGCCGTCGGCGCGGGCGCGGATCAGCTCGCGGTTCACCTCGATGATCTCCGACCGGTACGGCGTGGTCTGGAGCAAGCGGCTCTCGACCAGCGGCGCCTCGCTCTTGAGGCGCCGCGAGTTCATCGCGATCTGCGCGTTGAGCTTGAGCTCCTGCATCTTCGCTTCGGAGAGCTGCTGCTTGAGGCCGAAGAGGCGGTCGTAGTGCGAGCGCGCTTGCTCCGGGAGGCCGTCGAGGTTCTTGCGCTTGAACTCGAGGCGCTCGGCCTCGGTGCGGCGCAGCTCCTTTTCGCGCTCGGCGAGCTGCGCGCGCAGGAAGTCGACCTGGCCTTGGATGACCTGGAGCGTCTTCTCGATCTCGGTGCGCAGGTACACGTCGACGTGCTTCTTGAGGTAGCGCGTGGCGTCGTCGCCGGTCGGCGCGGTGTACGAGCCGCGGTACGTGTTCGGCACCGGCGGGCCGACGCTCGCGAACTCGAGGCGCTCCTGGATCGACGCGATGAGCGCGGGCGTGATCGACTCTTCGGCCTCGCCGAACTCGGCGAGCGTCTTGCGGATCAGGCTGGAGCTCTTGAAGTTCTGCTCGGCCGACTTGAAGAACGCGATGTTGCTGCCCGCGATGCGACCGATCGGGTTCTCGGTGATGCCCGGGACAAGGTTGACCTCGAACACCGCCTTCTTCATCGGCGGGTTCAGCAGCAGGATCGATCCGCTGATGACGGCGCCGACGATCCCGCACGCGAGGATCGACTTCCAGTACGGG
>JAUHYN010000686.1 GCA_030426505.1 bacterium
AGGGCGCGGCGGTGGTGAAGCGCGCCCGGTCCGGGTCGAAGACGACCGCGGCCTCCAGCAGACCCAGCCGGGCCTCCTGAAGGACATCGTCCAGGCGCACGCTCGGGGAGCGGGCGCAGGAGCGGGTACGCGCGCCCCTCGTCGATCATCGTCATCACGGTCTTCACGAGGCGCTTCCGCTCGGCGTCGAGGCTCGACGCGTCGCGCGCCACGGACGACAGCACCGTCATCCCCGGGAAGTAGGAGAACTCGAGTTCGGCGGACTCACGCCCGAGGCCGCACGGGACGACGGTCACCGCGCCCGAGAGCTGCGACGCGACGTTCCGTTCGAGCACCTCCCGGATCGGTTGCATCGGTTCGAACGCGAAGACGCGGACGTCGCCGCCGAGCCTCGACCACACCGTCGCGGTGAACGCGCCGATGTTCGCGCCGACGTCGAACACGACGTCGCCGGGCGCGAGATCGATGTCGCCCATGAAGTAGGTCTCGACGTCGGAGAGGAGAAAGCCGCCCTCCATGTCGTTCAAACACTCGAGCTCGAGGTCACCGAGCGCGAGGACGAAGGGCGATGACATCGCTCGAATCATCGCGTGGGGTGCGATCCGGCCGCAAGGCCTTGACGCTCGGCTCGATGCGACGCACTCGAAATCACGCTCCGTGGCGCGCATCGTCATCACCACCGTCGGGACCACCGGTGACGTCGTCCCGTACCTCGCGCTCGCGCGGGGGCTGCGCGAGCGCGGGCACGAGCCAATCGTCGTCACCCACGCGATGCACGAGGCGCTGGTGGAGGCGAAGGGGATCGAGTTTTTCGCAGAGAGCGACTTCTGCACCGTCGAGCGCTTCAACGCGGTGCTCGACGAAGTACGCGTGACGAAGGAGCCGCTGAAGCAGTTCGAGCTGCTCCTCAACAAGCTCTTCCTCCGTCGCGCCGAGCCGCGCTTCGAGCGCCACGTCGAGGCGTCGAAGGGCGCCGACTTCGTGGTCTCGAATGGCTTCGACTTCCTGGGTCAGGAGGCCGCGATCCGTAACGGCGTGCCGTGGGCGTCGGTGACGCTGATGCCGCACCTCATCCCCACCGACGAGGCGCCGGTCTACCCGCTCCCGAACCTCGGCGCGTGGTGGATCCGCGGGACGTGGAAGACGCTCTACGAGCTCGCGCAGGACATCAATCGCCGGACGAGCCTCGTCCTCGAACCGCTCGGCGCGCCGCGCCGGAGCCTCGGCGTCGCGGGCGCGATCGCGGACCGACTCCACCTCGTAGGCGCATCGAAGCACATCGGGTTCGAGCGACACGACTGGCCGCCGCAAGCGGTCATGACCGGCGCGTGGCTCGACTCCGCGCCGGACTTCACACCCGACGCGCGCCTCGCCGGCTTCCTCGAGCGTCACCCGCGACCGATCGTCGTGACGTTCGGTTCGATGGGCGGGAGTGAAGCCGAGGAGACGAGTCGCATCGTGGTCGAGGCGCTCGGGGCGCGGCCCGCGATCGTGCAGAGCGGCTACTCCGGCCTCGCCGCGGAGTCCGAGACGATCCTCTCGGTGGGCTATGTCCCGCACCCGTTCCTCTTCGCGAATGCCGGCTGCGTCGTGCATCACTGCGGCGCGGGCACGACCACCGCCGCGTGCCGCGCCGGCGTCCCGTCCGTCCCGGTCCCCCACCTCTTCGACCAGTACTACTGGGCCGGGATGCTCCACGAGCGCGGCGTCGCCCCGAAGCCGATCTTCCGCCGCGACCTCACACCGCGCCGCCTCGCGAAGCGCATCGACGAAGCGCTGCGCGACAAGTACGTGGACGCCGCGCGAGCCCTCGGCCCCCGCGTCGAAGCCGAGGACGGCGTGCGGCGCGCGGTGGAGGCGATCGAAGCGGCGATGCGGGACGGGTGAGCGATCACCCGCCGGACTTGGCCTCGATCTCCGCCTCGATCGTCGTGAGCACCGCCGCGACCTGTTCGCGCTCGCGGGGGCCTCCGGTGGCGAGCAGGCGCTCCATCGCCGCGAGGCGGGGCGCGAGCGTCGGCTCGTTGCGCGCGCGGAGCGCTTCGATTCGTCGTTGTAGGTCGGCGGTCGAGGGCGCCTCGACGGGGGGCTTCGCGTTCGAAAAGCCGAGCCAGTCGCCGGGGACCAGCGCGAGCGCGATGGCGCCGCCGATCAACACACCGAGGAACATCGCTATCGCGGGGCCGCGCATCGAGCGGCGCGGGGGCTCGGGGGGCTCGGTGAGCGTGGGGCCCGCCATCAGCGGCGCGGCGTGTTCGTCCGACGACGAAGTGGACGGCGCCGATACGCGGACGATCGAAGGGACCTGCGTCTCTGCGCCGACGTCGGCGATCAGCGCGGTCGGGCCGTCGCCCATCCCCGGGCCGATCGGCGGGAGGTCCGTCGTGCGATCGAGGCCGTCGAGGCCCTGGAGGTGCGCGGTCTGATCGAGGTCCTCGTCCTCGCGCGCCGCCTTCTTGTCTTCCTTCTTCTCCTTCGCCGTGAACATCCGGACGCCGCCGGTGTTCGAGGCGAAGCGGATGATCTTCGTGCGCGGGCCGGTGTCGGGCGTCGGCGTCTCGGTGCGTTCGAGCGAGAGGAACCACGCCGCCGTCTCGAGCCGGGGGTCGCGTTCGGCGCGCGCCTTCAACGCGCTCCAACACGCGTCCGCCATCTCGGCCGCGCCCGAGAAGCGGTCCTTCGGGCGCACGCGGATCGCGCGCCGGATGATCGGCAGGATATCCTTCGGGAGGTTGCCGTCGAGCATCGCCTCGCCGCCGGTGACGACTTCGTTTCGCAACGTGTCGGAGCCCATCGGGCTCGCGCCGGTGAGGAGCGCGTGGAGCACGCAGCCGAGCCCGAACAGATCGCTCGCGGGCGTGACCTGCTCCATCTTCAGTTGCTCGGGCGCCATGAAGTCGAGCGTGCCGCGGACCTGACCGACGCGCGTGAGGCGCGGCCGGCGCACCGCCCGCGCGACCGAGAAGTCGGCGAGCTTCACGTGACCGGTCTGCGCGACGAGGATGTTCTGCGGGCCGATGTCGCGGTGAACGATGCGGAGCGGGACGCCGTTGGCGTCGGTCGCGTGATGCACGTAGTCGAGCGCGATCGCGACCTCGCGGACGATGTGCAGCGCGATCGCGGGCGGGATGTTCGACTTCTTCGTGCGCGCGAGCTGCAAGAGCTCCAACGCGCTCGCGCCCTCGACGTACTCCATGACGGAGAAGGGCGTCCCGTCGAGGACGCCGAAGTCGATCGTACTCACGACGTTGGGGTGCCTCAGGTGGCACGTCACCTGGACCTCCGCGATGAAGCGATCGATCTGCACGTCGTCGCGCGCCTCGGGGCGGAGGCACTTCACCGCGACGCGCGGCTCGAAGCCGTGTTCGCCCGCGACGACGGCGAGGAAGACCTCCGAGGTCGCGCCCCGGCCGATCGTGCGTTCGACGCGGTACTGTGAGTAGCGATCGGTCACGTCAGCGCATCTTGTGGCGCTTGAGCAGGTCCGTCAGATACGAGCGGTTCATCCGCGCCGTCCTCGCGGCCTTCGCGACGTTGCCGCCCGTGCGCGCCATGAGGCGTTCGAGGTACATGGTCTCGAACTGTTCGAGGAGCGCCGCCCGCGCGTCGCGGTACGTGAGCTCCATGAGGTCCTCGTCGATCAGCGACGCGCCCGGCTGCGCCTCCTTGCCGCGGCCCTCGGCGAGCGCCGGCGCCTCGCCCATCGCGAATGCGGCCTCCACGAAGTTTCGGAGCTCGCGGACGTTGCCGGGCCACCGGTGTTGGAGGAGCGCGTCGATCTCCTCGGGCGTGAGCACCTCGTCGATCCCGCCGGACGCGCCCGACTCGTGCGCGAAGTGCGTCGCGAGCATGAGGATGTCCGAGCTGCGCTCGCGGAGCGGCGGGAGGTGCAGCGTGACGACGCCGAGGCGGTAGAAGAGATCCTCGCGGAACGTCCGCTGGTTCACGGCCTCGCGGAGGTCGCGGTTGGTCGCGGAGAGCACGCGGACGTCGACCGAGATCATCTCGGAGCCACCGACGCGCTTGAAGCTGCGCCGCTCGAGCGCGCCGAGCAAGCTGGGTTGCAAGTCCGCGGGGAGCTCGCCGATCTCGTCGAGGAAGAGCGTGCCGCCGTCCGCGCGCTCGAAGGCGCCGATGCGTCGCTCGTTCGCTCCAGTGAACGCGCCCTCCTCGTGACCGAACAGCTCGGACAGCACGAGGCTCGGGAGGAGCGCCCCGCAGTCGACGGTCTCGAACGGGCCTTCGCACCGACCGCTCGACAAGTGGATCGCGCGCGCGAACATCTCCTTACCGGTGCCGGTCTCGCCTTCGATCAACACCGACGTGTCCGAGCGCGCGACGCGTTGTGCGCGCTTCATCAGCGCGCGCATCGCGGCGGTGTGGCCGCGGACGCCGAAGAGGTCCTCGCCTTCGATCAGGTCGACCGCGATGGGGCCGCCGGAGAGGATACGCACTTCGGTGCGGCCGAGGCGGACGATGGTCCCGGGATCGACGTCGGCCCAGCCGAGGCGGACGCCGCCGGCGACGGTGCCGTTGGTGGAGTCGAGGTCACGGACGCGGATGCGGCCGTCCACGTGGCGCAGCTCGACGTGGTAGCGCGACACGGTCTCGTCGGTGAGGACGAGATCGTTGCGCGCGGCCGTCCCGATACTCATCGTGTCGGACTGCGCGTTGTGGACGGCCCCGGCGTCGGGGCCGGAGACGACCTCCACACCGAGGGACCGGATCGCGAGGGTCCGGGGTCGATGCTCGACCGTGGTCGCATCCACGGCGCGGATCATAGCAGATGCCGTTTCAGCTGTAGAAACGCGGGACCGCGGTATCGAGCGAGAACCCCGGGAGGACGCTGGCGAGGTCGTCGACGCCCATCCGCTCCGTCAGGACCTCCGCGAAGACCTGGCGGTGCTCGATGAGGCGAGGCAGCACGTTCAGGCTCTCCGCCTGCGCGTAGTAGGGGGCTGCGTCGTTGTTCGGGAAGTAC
>JAUHYN010000687.1 GCA_030426505.1 bacterium
GACGTGGCTGAAGGCCCACCACACCGAACCGACGGGGCTGTGGGTCAAACTCGCCAAGAAGGACAGCGCCGAGCGGACGATCTCCTACGAGCAGGCCCGCGAGGGCGCGATCATGTACGGGTGGATCGACGGCCAGCGGAACCGCTGGGACGACGACTTCTTCATCATCCGCCTCACGCCCCGCCGCAAACGGAGCAAGTGGTCGAAGATCAACCGCACGATCGCCGAGGAGCTGATCGCGAAGAAGAAGATGCGGAAGGCCGGGCTCCTCGAAGTGGACGCCGCGAAGGCGGACGGCCGCTGGGAGCGCGCGTACGACTCACACTCCACCATCCAGGTCCCGGACGACTTCGCCGCCGCGCTCGACGCCAACCCCGCGGCGCGCGAGGCGTTCGACGCCGTGGACCGCAACAACCGCTTCGCCTTCCTCTACCGCCTGCACGACACCATCCAGCCGGAGCGCCGCGCGCAGAAGATCGAGAAGTTCGTGGCGATGCTCGCGCGCGGCGAGCTCATCCACCCGAAGGCGCCGGCGAAGAAGCGGAAGTGATCGGGGCCCTCAGCGCAACGCCGCTCACTTAGGCGATGACGGCTGACGAACCTCATCGCGGTCGAACGTGGAGGCCCGCAAGGGAGCCCCAGGCGACCGCGCAGTGAGCCGCAGGCGAGCGAAGGTCACCAGGCGAGACTTGCTCTCGCCGTTAAGTGACCGGTATTGGCCCTCAGCACGATCCACGTGGTGTACGCCTTCGCGATCACCGCGCTGTCCGCGCCGAGGATCGCCGAGCCGGCGTAGACCTTCCGCCCGTCGCGGCCGAGCGGCCAACCCAACACGACCAGCGACGCGCCGACCGCGGGCCGCGACAGGATCGAGGCCGTGATGCGGCCGAGCATCATCGGGGCGTCGACGAAGCTCCCGAAGTACGACGGGCAGTCGAGCGCGGACCACAGATAGATCGGCGCGACGCGATCGCCTTCGCCGAGATCCGCGGCCACCTCCCACGGCGCGGCGACGAGTTCGCGATCGCCGACGCGGCCGGGGAAGAGGCGCAGGCCGGCTTCGTTCTTCGGCCCGCACACGAAGCACGTCTCGAACACGTGAGCGTCGAAGCCGACGTAGCGCTTCGACGCCTCCACCGCCTCGGCGCGACTCACCGGCGCCGGGACGTCGAGTTCGAGCTCGGCGGGCTCGGCCTCCGCGATCACCACGCCGTCGTGTTCGAGCGCCGCGCCGGCGTCCGTGCGTTCGAGCGACAGCGGCGTGTCGAGCGGCGGCGGGCTCCGCAAGGTGACTTGCACGGGCCGGTCCCCGGGCAGCGCGCTCGCGACGAGGCCGGAGACGTAGCCGCCGTTGCCCGACTCGGGTGGACCGCGGAACCTGCGAGCGATGACGACTTCGGACACGGGCCGAGCGTACTCGAAGCGCTCTCTTACGACTCGACCGTAAGCGACACTGTGCGCCCCGTCCTGCACTGTGACGACATGGTCACGCGGACGGATGCGCTCGGCAGCCCCTTCCTCGGGAGCCCCTTCGAGTGGCTCTGGGACCCCCGGGCGGCCTTCCCGGGCCTCGATCTCGGCCCCGCAGGCCCCGCCGCGACGCCCGTCGCCTCCCCGTTCGACGCCCCCGACTCCGCGGCGATCGGCGCGGCACCCGACGAGGCCGTCCTCGAGTGGCTCCAACAACAACTGCAGCAAGACCCCGCGCAGCCGTTCCAAGCGCTCACCGCCGCGGCGCTGATCGGGCTCCTGATCGACTACCTCGCGAACGACATGCACCAGCGCGACAACGCGCAGCCGCGGCACGTCGGGCAGCTCCCACCGCAGCGCTTCAGCGGCGGCGCGACGCCGACCTCGTGGGGTTCGGGCGGAGCGCCCTCCGGCGGCTCGGGCCCCGCGCCGAGCGCGCCGACGGCCGCGCCCGCCGCGAACCTCCCGCCCGGCGAGGGCCTCCAGGGCCTCGACGTCCAAGTGATCGGCGACTCACTGATGGTCGGCGCAAAGGGCGACACCGAAGCCGCGCTCCGCGGAGCCGGCGCCGACTCGGTCTCGATCGACGCGGCGGGCGGACGCGCGATCAACGGCAGCGGCAGCGGCCACCACGTCTCGCCCGCGGAGATCCGCGCGATGGCCGAAGCGTCCGGCGCGGACGTCCTCGTCCTCGAGCTCGGCAGCAACCACAACGACTACGAGCGCTTCGTCCCCGAGACGATGGACGCGCTCGCGACGCTGAACCCGCCCCCCACGGTGGTCTGGGTGAACACGCAGACGCAGCGCCCCGGCAACAGCTCGTACGGCCAGTCGTATTACGACGGCAACGCGGCCATCAACGACGTCATCGCGCGCGAGGCCGCGGCGCGCCCCAACATGTTCGTCGCCGATTGGTCGAGCATCGCGGGCGGCCCCGGCATCAACGGCGGCGACGGCCTGCACCTGTCGGGCGCCGGCAACGACGCGATGGCGCGCCTCATCCTCGACACGATCGTCGCCGCGCGCGGCTGACCGCCGAGCTCAGGCCGACAGCCGCTTCTTCAGCTCCGCCACCACGTCCGCGAGGGGCACGTCCGCCTTCTCGTCCGCGCGGCGGTCGTACAGCTCCACGAGGCCGTCCGCGAGGCCACGCCCCGGCACCACGCGATACGGGATGCCGACCAGCTCGTGGTCCTTGAACTTCGCGCCGGGGCGATCGTTGCGGTCGTCGTACACGACCTCGATCCCCTCCGCCTGCAGCGCGGCGTACAGCTCCTCGCCCGCCTTCGTCTGCGCCTCGTCGTTCATCTTGATCGGCGAGACCACGACCGCGTACGGCGCGAGCGACAGCGGCCACTTGATGCCCTTGTCGTCGTGGTGCGCCTCGATCGCGGCGGCCACGATGCGGTCGATGCCGATCCCGTACGAGCCCATCACCAGCGGGACGGGCTTGCCGTTCTGGTCGGTCACCGACGCGCCCATGCTCTCGGAGTAGCGCAGCCCGAGCTTGAAGATGTGGCCGATCTCGATCGCCTTCTTCAGATCCAGCGGCGCCCCGCACTTCACGCAAGGCTCGCCGTCGCGCACCAACCTGAGGTCCGCCCACTTCGTGACCGTGATGTCGCGCTCCATGCTCACGTGCCGCACGTGGTGGTCGTCGTGGTTCGCGCCGGTCGTCATGCCGACGCGCCCCTTCAGCCGCTTGTCCGCGAAGACCGGGATGTCCTTCACGCCGACCGCGCCGAGGCTCCCGGGCTTCGCGCCGAGCGCCTTCACGATCTCCTCTTCGTGCGCGGGCCGCAGCGCCGCGCCGACCGCGTCGATCGCGCCGACCTCGTTCAGCTCGTCGTCGCCCTGGATGAGCAGGAGCACGGGCGTCTCGCCTTCCTCGCCCCGCTTCATCATCACGAGCGTCTTGATCTGACGGTCCGCCGCCGCGCCGCCCTCGAACGTGACGAGGTCCTTGATCGTCCGGATGCCGGGCGTCGGGAACTTCTCGATCGCGGCGTCGTCCGGCGCGTCCTCGACCGGGGCGAGCGCCGAAACCGCGCGCTCGACGTTCGCGGAGTAGTCGCACTTCTTACAGCGCGCGATCCAGTCCTCGCCCGCCGACGACTGCGCCATGAACTCGACCGACTCGCTGCCGCCCATTGCGCCCGAGGACGCCTCGACGGGGATCGAGTCGATGCCGCAGCGATCGAAGATCTTCTTGTACGCGACGGCGTGTTTGTCGAACGCGACGTCCAGGCCGGCCGCGTCCACGTCGAAGGAGTACGAGTCCTTCATCGTGAACTGCCGCCCGCGCAGCACGCCCGACTTCGGGCGCGGCTCGTCGCGGAACTTGCACTGGATCTGGTACCAGATCTGCGGGAGCTGCTTGTACGAGCTGAGCCCGTCGCGCGCGAGGACCGTGAAGATCTCCTCGCACGTCATCCCGAGGCACATCTCGGCGTCCTTGCGATCCTTGAAGCGGAACATCTCGCCGCCGATCGCGTCCCAGCGCCCCGACTCCTTCCACACCTCCGCCGGGTGCAGCGCGGGCAGGTAGAACTCCTGCGCGCCGATCGCGTCCATCTCCTCGCGCACGATCGCTTCGGCCTTCTTCGCGATGCGCCACCCGATCGGGAGGTACGAGTAGATGCCGGCGCCGAGCTGACGGATGAGTCCGGCGCGGACCATCAGCTTGTGCGACGCGGCCTCGGCGTCGGCCGGGTCGTTGCGGAGCGTGGGGATGAAGGTCTGGGACCATCGCATGGGGCGGGGAGCCTAACAGACGCGCCCACCCGGGAGGCGAGCGTTTTTCGCCCCCGTCGGGCCCCCGCTCAGCGGTAGTCGTCGTCGGGGCGGATGCCGTCGCCGTCGTCGTAGTCGTAGCCGTCGGGGATGTCGTCCGGGTCGATCGCGTCGCCGTCCGTGGGGACCGAGACGTCGACCAGGATGCCGTCGTGGTCGGCGAGGTCCGCGTCCTCGCCCTCGTGGTCGGGTGAGTCGCTGTCGAGCCGCTCCGGGTCGCCGGCGAAGATGCCGTCGCTCGTGAAGACGAAGTCGATGCGGCGGCCGTTCCCGAAGTTCGACGTCGGGCCGATGTCGCCCGCGTCGGCGTAGCCGGCGTCGACGTAGTCCTGGAGCGCCTCGGCGGGCGCGCCGTCGCCGTCGATCGTGTGGTTGAAGTCGCCGGTGATCACGATCGGCGCGCCGTCCGCGACGCCCTCCGCGAACCGGCGCACCTCGGCGATCTCTCGCGCGCGCTCCTCGGGGTCGTCGATATCCGAAGCCGTGTCGGTGTGCGCCGTCGCGACCACGAACGAGCCGCCGTCCGCGGTGGTGACGCGCACGGCGATCGCCGCGCGGCCGTCGGAGCCGTCACCGACCTCGCCGGGTGAGTCGATCTTCTCGCGCCCCACGACCTCCGAGTACGCGACGCCGTCCCCGCGCCGCACCGCGATCGCGTTGCCGAACGGCTCGTTCAGGTGCGCGGTCGCGAGGAGGTCGTCTTCGAAGCGCACCTTC
>JAUHYN010000688.1 GCA_030426505.1 bacterium
AACCTCGGTCGCGCCGCCCGCCGGATGGGCGTCGCGTACGTCATCGACGTCTCGCTGCACCGCCAGCGACGCAACTGGATCGCGACGACCCGAATCATCCGCGGCGCGGACGGCATCGTCGTGAAGACCACGAGCACGCGCTACGACGACCCCCGGCGCGAGGCGCGGGAACACGGGCGCATCATCGGGTACGGCGTCATCGCGTACATGGCGTCGGCCGCGCAGCCGGACTTCGGCGTGTCGGCGGTGGCCCGACGCGACTCCGAAGCGCCGGTCTCCGGCGGTGCGGCGCCCGACGCGTTCGCGGCGGCGGGCGACGACGCGTTCGGCGACGACACATTCGGAGACGACGCATTCGGAGACGAGCCGGGGACATTCGCGTCCGAGGACGAAGAGGCGTTCTTCACCGAAGACGCGTCCGCGGGCGTCGCCATGGAAGCGTTCGAAGGCGCCGAGCCCGACGCGCTCCACCTCCTCGGCTTCGACTGGACGCTCCGAGGCTACGCGAGCTCGACCTACCGCGGCTTCTTCCACGGTGACCTCGAGGCCGACAAGAACCGGAACTTCGCGAAGGTCGGCATTCGCCCCACGCTCACCGGACGAACGAAGAGCGGGCTCCGCGTTCGCGTCCTCCCGCGGCTCGAGATGAGCGTCATCGAGCCGCGGCTCCACCGCGCGATGGTCGAGGAGGGCTTCGTCGAGTACGCGTCCGATCGCGTCGAGGTCCGCCTCGGGTTCGACGCGCTCACGTGGGGCGCGGCGTCGACGATCAACATCGCGGACGTCATCAACGCGCGCGACTTCTCCGAGGGCTACGCCGACGCGCCGAAGATCGGGCAGCCGATGCTGTCCACCCGCTTCTTCCTCGGCAACCACTCGCTCACGGTGCTCTACATGACGCCGTTCGTCTCGCCGCGCTTCGCGCCGCCGACCTCGCCGTTCTCACCGTACGACGCCTCGGTCCTCGACGAGGCGAGCTACGGCAACATCGTCTACGGCTCCGAGCTCGGCGCGTGGCACCCGCAAGGCGCCGCGCGGCTCGCGCTCGCGTTCCACCGCCTCGACGTCCGCGCGAGCTACTTCTACGGCTATCGCCGCACGCCGATCGCGCACCAGGCGACCAACAGCCTCGTCTTCCCGCTCGTCCACCACGCGAGCGTCGAGACTCAGGTGCTATTCGGACAGACCGCGTTCAAGGTCGAGCTCTCATCGATCTGGCACCAACGCACGGCGCAGACGGATCGCCCGCCGATCCGCCTCGACAACGGCGCGATGGCGGCCGCGATCCTGCTCCCGGGGCACCGGATCGGGTGGGTCGCCGGGGTCGAACACAACTTCGACGACCTCGCCGGGACCAACCTGACACTGGTCGCGGAGATCTTCGGCGACAGCGACAGCGAGCTGTTCACGGACGACATCCCCCCCGACGACGCTTCGCGCTTCTTCTCGAACCACGTGGTCTACGGTCTGCGCTGGGCCTTCAACAACGACGTCGACGCGCGACTCGAAGTCTCGGACCTGATGGACATCACGCATCCCACGGATCACTTACTCCGCGTCGAATACGCGGAGCGCTGGTTCGACGACTGGACGTTCGCGCTGGGCGGCCAGCTCGGAGTGGCTCAGGACGGTACGAAGATGACGACGTTCCGGAAACTTTCGGGGGTCTACTCGGAGATTCGCTACAACTTCTGAGTATCGATTCGAGTCGCCCCCTCCAGGACCCGCGCATGGGACCGATTCCAACACGGGGTCTCGGTGCGTCTCTCGTCGACGATCTTCGGAAGCGTGGCGGCCATCGCGGGGCTGTCCACGATCGTGCTTGGCTCGTTCCAGGCCGAGCACCTCAGCGACGTCGTCCGGTCCAGCGCATCGATGGAGCGGGCGCTCATCGCAGAGACCCTCGCCGGTCAGCTCGAGACCCAAATGGATCGAGAGCTGCGCTCGGTCGAAGGCCTGGCGGCAGTGCTGGACGCGCGCGGCGGTATCGAGGATCCGGACGCGGCGACCGAGATCCTGATCGAGTTCCGCGAGCGCTACGCGGATACGCAGTACATCGTGCTGGGCTCGGAGAACGGCGTCGGCATCACGTCGAGTGATCTGGAGCGGAGCGCGGCCGGCGTCGACTACAGCGATCGAGACTACTTCCGCGCGCTTCGAGAGCACCGCCGCTCGGTCATTTCCCGAGTCCAGGTCGGGCGCCTGACGCGCGTCCCGAATATCCACATCGCCGCGCCGTTGGGCGGCTCCGCGGTTCGCGGCTACGTCTCGATGTCGATCGATCTGCGCCCGATGCTCGACACCGCCCGACGCGCGGTGCGCCGCATCCCCGGGGCCCACGCGATCGTCTGGGACTGGGAGCGCCGGGTCGTGCTCGATACGCGCACCGAGAGCGCCGGGCAAATCCGCATCCTCGACGACGCACCGTTGTACGCAGACGCGCCACCGAAGTTTACGGACGTCCGTCACCACCGCGACGAATTCGGTGAAGAGATCGACGGCGCCGCCTCGCGCGCGACCGTCGGCCCGAAGAGCTGGACCGTGCTCGTGACACAGCCCTCCTCGGTCGCCATGCAGACGACGAACGCAGCCTGGCGTGAGGCGATCGTGCTCGTCATGGCGGTCCTCGCGATCGGGCTCCTCCTCTCGATCCTCGTGGCGCGCTGGACCGCGCGCCCCATCGTAGATCTCTCGCGCGCAGCGGAGAGCATCCAGACGCAGGGCGCGGACACGCAGGTCTTCCTCCCCGACGAGACGCGGTTCCGTCCGAGCGAGGCGGTCGAACTCGCGCGTTCACTCGGCCGCATGGTCGCCCGACTCCGCGCTCACTCAGAACAGCTCGAGACGCTCGTGCAAGAGCGAACGCGAGAGCTGGAGGTCGCACGGAACGACGCCCTCGATGCTTCACGCCACAAGTCGCAGTTCATCGCGAACATGAGCCACGAGATCCGCACGCCGATGAACGGCGTGCTCGGCATGACCGAGCTGCTCGTGGATCGCACCGACACCCCGGAGCTCCGCGAGTACGCGGAGGCGGCGCACAGCTCGGCGATCGGGCTCCTCGATCTCCTCAACGAGATCCTCGACTTCTCCAAGATCGACGCCGACCGCATGACGCTGGACGACGAACCCTTCGATCTCGAGGCGGAGCTCGAACTCGTCATCGACACGTTCCGCGGGACGACGTCGAAGCGCGACGTCGAGCTCGTCTTCGACATGGAGCCCGAGGTCCCGTCGATGGTCGTGGGCGATGCGCATCGCCTTCGGCAGATCGTCGCGAACCTGGTCGGCAACGCGATGAAGTTCACGGAGCGCGGCTTCGTGACGCTCCGTGTCTCCAGCGAGATCGCGGGCGACCGCGGGCGGTTCTTCCTGCGCGTCATCGACACCGGCGTCGGGATCCCATCCAACCGCATCGACACTGTGTTCGAAGCGTTCGCGCAGGGCGACGCCTCGACGACGCGCCGCTTCGGCGGTACGGGCCTCGGTCTCCCGATCGCGCGGCGACTGGCGCGAATGATGGGCGGCGACATCACGGTGACGAGCGTCCACGGCGTTGGTTCGACGTTCGAAGTCGAAGTCGATCTGGCGCTCGCGCCCGAGGCGTCACCACGGATCGCGGCAGAGGTAGACGGCGCGATCCTCGTCTGCGCGCCCGACGAAGAGGTGCGGGTGGCGATGGTGCATCAGCTCGCTCGAATCGGCTTGCGCGGCCTCCCGGCGGGGAGTGGAGACGAGGCCGCAGCGATCGCGAGCACGGAGCCCGTCGTCGCGGCGATGATCGATCACTTGCTCTTGCGCGACGTGATCTCGCGCCTCCCCGAGACGCGTTTCATCCGTTGGGCGGCGCTCGGCCACCGCTTCGAGCCCTGCTCGCTCTGCTCCGCGACCCTCATGCGCCCCAGCCGACGCGAGCGCCTCCGCGAAGCGATCGAAGCCGCGGTCCTCGGCCGCGCCACACCCACCGCGGAGGAGCGCCCGAAGCAGTTCGCAGGACGCGTCCTCGCGGTCGACGACAACAAGGTCAACCAGCGCGTCCTCGAGCGTCGCCTCGAGACGTTCGGCCTGGAAGTCGTGATCGCGTCGAATGGCCGCGAAGCCATCGAACACCTCGCCACGGGCCCGTTCGACCTCGTCCTCATGGACTGCCAGATGCCCGTGATGGACGGCTTCGAAGCCACCCGCCGAATCCGAGCGACGGAGTCCACGGGCACCCGCATCCCGATCGTCGCGCTGACCGCCAACGCTTCATCGAGCGATCGCAAGGCGTGCCTCGATGCGGGAATGGACGAACACCTCGCGAAGCCGGTGACGCAAGGCGAGCTGAGGAAGGTGCTGGAGCGGTGGCTCTCGGTGGAGACCGAGGTCGGCGATGCGAGAGAGCATTCCAATGAATACGCGGCCGCACTCGAGTAGGAATTAGGGAGTACGACGCGGCGACGGAGGTTCTCTCTTCGGACCGCGATCTTTTCTTCGAAGCCAGTTCTTTCGGTGTTCGTAGGGCATCGAAGCGCGGATGCCCGTTGCACGGTCGACCGACCCGAGTAGCATCGACAGCGATCGATGAATCGAAAAGGTTCGGACCGCGAGGTCTCGAGGGGCGCACTCCCGCGTCACGCACTCGGCGAATCGCTCGCCGCCTGGGTCTTCGTCCTGAAGGACCTCATCAAGCGCGTCATGATCGCAATCGAGGAGTCGGAGCTCCTCTACGCGTCGTTGGCCGTCCTCGTACGCGAAGCACCCGAGCTGTTCGAATCACTCCGAGAGAACCTTCAACACCAAACGCGCTCGCTCCGTGAACTCCGCGAGAGCGTGCGCGACGAAGTCATCATCATCGAGCTGCTGTTGTCGCCCGAGACGAAGTATCGAGATCTCGCACCGGCGCCCGATCGATTGGACGGGAAGCTCGGCTACGAGGCCTTCGTCGTCGAACCCAACCCGAAGGGAATCGACGATGAGGTCACGAAGTTCATCGCGGC
>JAUHYN010000689.1 GCA_030426505.1 bacterium
GCGGGTCGAGGTGCCGACGTTCGACGCGCCCGTCGCGCGCGAACACCTCGCCGACGCGGCCGCGCTCCCGGTGCTCTGGATCTACGACCGACAGGGCCAGCGCCAGGTCCTCGCGGGCCAGCCCGTCGACGACCTCTTCGCGGCCGTCCGGCGCGCGCTCGACGCCACCGGGCCCCCTTGACGCAGGACGGCATCCCTGGCCTACTCGCCGAATCCGGTCATCCGGATATCCAGATAGAAACAGGATGCCCACGCTCGAAGCCACGAACGCGCTCTGCCGAGCGCTGTCGGATACGTCCCGGGTGCGCCTGCTCCACCTGCTCTCCACGACGTCGCTGACCGTCGCCGAGCTCGTCCGCATCACCGGCCTCACGCAGTCGCGCGTCTCCACGCACCTGTCGCGGCTCAAGGACGCCGGCCTCGTGCAGGCGCGGCGCGCGAAGGGGCTGTCCTGGTACGCGGCGAGCGAGGAGAAGATGGACGCCGACACCCGCCAGTTCTGGCGCGGCGTGCGCGATCGGCTCGACGACCCGCTCCTCGCCGTCGACCAGCGCCGCCTCGAAGAGGCGCTCGCCGCCCGCGCGCGGGGCGGCACGTGGGCGGACACCGTCGCCGGTCACATGGAGCGCCACTACTCCCCCGGTCGGACGTGGGAGTCGACCGCCCGCGCATTCATCGGGCTCGCGCAGCTCGGCGACGTCCTCGATCTCGCGTCGGGCGACGGCGCGCTCGCCGAGCTCGTCGCGCCGCGGGCGCGCTCTCTCACCTGCCTCGACGTCAGCGAAGAGGTCGTCGAGGCCGGCACGCAGCGACTCGCCCGCTACCCGGACGTGCGCTTCGTCCGCGGCGACATGCACGCCCTCCCCTTCGACGACGCCGAGTTCGATCAGATCCTCGCGCTCAACGCGCTCACCTACGCCACGGCCCCGGCCGCCGTGCTCAGCGAGTGCGCGCGCGTCGCCCGCGACGGCGCGCGGTTCGTCGGCGTGACCCTCGCTGCACACCAGCACGCCTCCGCCGTCGAGGCCTACGACCACCAAAACCTCGGCTTCGAGCCCGACGCGCTCGAGGCCCTCCTGACCGCCGCCGACTTCGAAGTCGACGCGCTCGCGGTGAGCCACACGGAGAAGCGCGCCCCGCACTTCGACGTCATCACCGTCTACGCCACACGCAAGAGGACCCGCACGTGAAGACCAAGACCCTGAACGAACTGCTCGACGAACGGATCATCATCCTCGACGGCGCCATGGGCACCCTGCTCCAGGGCTACCACCTCGAGGAGCGCGACTACCGAAAGGACCGCTTCGCCGACCACGACAAGGACCTCAAAGGGAACCACGACCTCCTCTCGATCACGCGCCCCGACGTCGTGCGCGAGGTCCACGACGCCTACTTCGAGGCTGGCGCCGACATGATCGAGACGAACACGTTCACGTCGAACTCGATCGCCCAGGCCGACTACGATCTCACCGACGTCGGCTACGCGCTCCACCTCGCGGGCGCCCGCGTCGCGCGCGAGGCCGCGGACGCGTGGACCGCGAAGGACCCGTCGAAGCCGCGCTTCGTCGCTGGCGTCCTCGGGCCGACCCCGCGCTCCGCGTCGATCTCCCCGGACGTCAACGATCCGGGCTACCGCAACATCACGTTCGACGAACTCGTCGCGTCGTACACCGAGGGCGTGCGCGGCCTCGTCGACGGCAAGGCCGACCTCATCATGGTCGAGACCATCTTCGACACGCTCAACTCGAAGGCCGCGATCTTCGCGATCAAGACGTACTTCGAAGAGACCGGCGTCGAGCTCCCGATCATGATCTCGGGCACCATCACCGACGCGTCCGGCCGAACGCTCACGGGCCAGACGACCGAGGCCTTCTACAACTCCGTCTCCCACGCCGCGCCGATCCTGATGGGCCTCAACTGCGCCCTGGGCGCCGAAGAGCTGCGCCCCTACCTCGCCGAGCTCGCGCGCGTCTGCCGTGGCCGCGTCAGCGTCCACCCGAACGCCGGCCTCCCCAACGAGTTCGGCGAGTACGACCAGACCCCCGAGCAGATGGCCGCGCTCATCCGTGAGTTCGCCGAGGCCGGGTTCGTGAACCTCGTCGGCGGCTGCTGCGGCACGACGCCCGCGCACATCCGCGCGATCGCCGAGGCCGTCCGCGGCGTCACGCCGCGCAAGATCCCGAAGCTCCCGCGGCACTGTCGCCTCTCCGGCCTCGAGCCGCTCGAGATCCGCCCCGACAGCCTCTTCGTGAACATCGGCGAGCGCACCAACGTCACCGGCTCGGCGCGCTTCAAGAAGCTCATCAAGTCCGGCGACTACGAGACCGCGCTCCAGGTCGCGCGCGAGCAGGTCGACAACGGCGCCCAGATGATCGACGTCAACATGGACGAGGGCATGCTCGACTCCGAGGAGGCGATGAGGACGTTCCTGAACCTCATCGCCGCCGAGCCCGACATCTCGCGCGTCCCGGTCGTCATCGACTCCTCGAAGTGGAGCGTGATCGAGACCGGCCTCAAGCACATCCAGGGGCGCGGCGTAGTGAACTCCATCTCGCTCAAGGAAGGCGAGGCGCCGTTCATCGAGCAGGCCAAGAAGATCCAGAAGTACGGCGCCGCCGTGATCGTCATGGCCTTCGACGAGAAGGGCCAGGCGGACACGCAGGAGCGCAAGCTCGAGATCTGCCGCCGCTCCTACGACATCCTCACCAAGCGGCTCGGCTTCCCGCCCGAGGACATCATCTTCGACCCGAACATCTTCGCCGTCGCGACCGGAATCGAAGAGCACAACAACTACGGCGTCGACTTCATCGAGGCCACGCGCGCCATCAAAGCGCAGCTCCCGCACGCGATGGTCAGCGGCGGCGTCAGCAACATCTCCTTCTCGTTCCGCGGCAACAACCCGGTCCGCGAGGCGATGCACACCGCGTTTCTCTACCACGCGACCCGCGCCGGGATGGACATGGGCATCGTCAACGCCGGCCAGCTCGACGTCTACGAGGACATCGACAAGGAGCTCCTCGTCGCCGTCGAGGACGTCCTCCTCAACCGCCGTGAAGACGCGACGGAGCGCCTCGTCGACATCGCCGAGTCCGTGAAGGGCCAGGCCAAGGAGAACAAGGTCGACCTGTCGTGGCGCGAGAAGAGCGTGGAGGAGCGCATCGCTCACGCGCTCGTGAAGGGCATCGCGGACTACGCGGAGATCGACGCCGAGGAAGCGCGACTCAAGTACGACCACCCGATCCACGTGATCGAGGGCCCGCTGATGGACGGGATGAACATCGTCGGCGACCTCTTCGGCGCCGGGAAGATGTTCCTCCCGCAGGTCGTGAAGAGCGCCCGCGTCATGAAGAAGGCCGTGGCCCACCTCGTCCCGTACATCGAGGAGGAGAAGAAGAAGGCCGGCATCAGCGCGTCGCAGTCCAAGGGCAAGATCATCATGGCCACTGTGAAGGGCGACGTTCACGACATCGGCAAGAACATCGTCGGCGTCGTCCTCCGCTGCAACAACTACGACGTCGTCGACCTCGGCGTGATGGTGCCCGCGCAGAACATCCTGAAGGTCGCGCGCGAAGAGGAAGCTGACGTCATCGGCCTCTCCGGCCTCATCACCCCGTCGCTCGACGAGATGGTCAACGTCGCGTCCGAGATGGAGCGCCGCGGGCTCGATCTACCGCTCCTGATCGGTGGGGCGACGACGAGCCGGATCCACACGGCGCTCAAGGTCGTGCCCGCCTACGAGAAGGCACCGGTGGTGTACGTCGCCGACGCGTCCCGCGCCGCCGGCGTGATCTCGAAGCTGCTCACCGGCGAAGCCGGGGTTCGCGATGCCTTCCTGGGCGATCTCGACGCCGAGTACCAGCGCGTCGTCGAGGCTCACGAGCGGGCCGAGATCGAGCGTCGCCGACTGACGCTCGCGGACGCGCGTGCCAACGCGGCGTCACTCGACTTCGACTCCTCCCGCGTCGTCGCACCGTCCTATACGGGTGCACGCGCCCTCGAGGCGGTCGACCTGGCGGCACTGGCGGAGTACATCGACTGGACCCCGTTCTTCCACGCATGGGGCATCCGGGCCAAGTTCCCCGACGTGCTGACCAACGCCGCCACGGCCGAGGTCGCGAAGCCCTTGTACGACGACGCTCGGCGGATGCTCGATCAGATCGTCGCCGACGAGTGGTTCGGGCCGCGCGGCGTCGTGGGCTTCTGGGAGGCGCACCGCGACGGCGACGACATCGTCCTGCCCGGCGTCGGGCGACGACTCCACGGCCTGCGCCAGGAGCTCCAGCGTCGGGACAACAAGCCCAACATGTCGATCGCCGACTTCGTCGCTCCGGCGGGCGTTCGCGACCACGTGGGCGCGTTCGCCGTCACCGCCGGGCCGGAGGAGTTCGCGATCGCCGAGCGGTTCGAAGCGGCCGACGACGACTACTCGTCGATCATGGTCAAGGCGCTGGCCGACCGCATCGCCGAAGCGATGGCCGAGATGACCCACGAGCGGGTCCGCCGCGAGCTCTGGGGCTACGCACCCGACGAGGACTTCTCTCCGAGAGAGCTCATCGGCGAGCCATACCGGGGCATCCGCCCTGCTCCTGGGTACCCGGCGCAGCCCGATCACTCCGAGAAGGACACCATCTTCGAGCTGCTCGACGCCGAGCGGCTCGCAGGCGTGTCGCTGACGGAGTCGTACGCCATGACCCCGGGTTCGTCGGTGTCGGGCCTGTACTTCGCCCACCCCGACAGCCACTACTTCGCCGTCGGTCGCCTCCAGCGCGACCAGGTCGCCGACTACGCCGACCGCAAGGGCATCACCCTGGCCGACGCCGAACGCCTCCTCGCCAGCACCCTCGCCTACCGCCCCTGAACAGATGGGGTCAGGCTGGGTTCCGAGGGTCGTTGCAACACCTTGATCTTTTGGAGGTGTTCATGCCGAGACAGCGTGTTGCTGATGAGGTTCGTTGTTGGGTGTGGTTGTTGGTGGCCGA
>JAUHYN010000690.1 GCA_030426505.1 bacterium
GACCCGGGTCGCCGGCCTCGACGCCGGTGAGGAGGGCCTCGACGCCGAGCACGAGGCCGCCGGCGACGAGCTCGAGGACCTCGAGGAGCGGCTGGCCAAGCTGCGCGACGAGGTGCAGCAGGCAGACCGCGACCGCGCCACCCTGCAGGGGGCGGCTGCAGGCCGCATCCGCGAAGGCATTCAGTGGCGTGTCCACGTCCCCGAAGATGCGTCCCATCGGGGCGCACCGGTCACGGTAGGGCCCCTCGTAGAGCGCGCCGACCCCACTGACGCACGATGTGTTGCGCTCGGGATCGCGGAGGTCTCGGCCGATGAACGCGCCGTCTTCGGCGACGAGGCGAACGAGCGTGAGGCCGCTCTCGAGGGGGCTCTCGACGAGCTCGGCCCGAGCGAAGCGCTCGGGGGGCAGCGCCGCGCCGAGCGCGTAGACCTCGTAGCTCGCGGATGCGGTGTCGAGGCGGCACGCACCGCCGGTGCGCCGGTAGACCTGCCCGACGCGCTCGGGGGTCGGGGCGAGGGCGTGCATCGAGTAGCGCGGCTCGGTCAGGTCTTCGCGGAACGTGACGGCCACGGGGCGTGGCGCGCCGCAGTCGGCGTCGGTATGCACCACGACGCGGTCGGTGCAGGCGGCGTCGCGGTAGAACGCATCGCGGACCGGGGGCACGCACCGCAGCGTCCCTTCCACTTCGAGGAACGCGCAGGGCGCGTCCCGCTCGGTGTCGACCCACTCGGCGAACACTTCGGCCGTGCCGAGGTGCACGACGCGAGCGCGGAGGCGCGCGCCGCTCGCGAAGGTGGCGGTCGGTGGGGTGAGAGGGGAGGTCGGGTCGGAGCCGCAGGCGACGAGGCCGTGCGCGGCGAGGACGAGGACCCAACCGAAGTCGAGCACACGCATGGCCCATCCGGCGCTCGCGGTGCGCCGAAGGCAAGAGGCCACGGATGTTCCGCCTCCTGTCACCACGGTGTCAGGACACCCGCGGGCCGGCGAGGCTCCTGACAGACAGGTGGCAGGAGGGGTGTCGCATGGTCGCTCTCGTCGCGAACGGACGCGGCCAACGACGAAGGAGAGATGAGATGAAGCACCCGGTGGTTTGGTTCGAGGTCAACGGTGACGACGCGAAGAAGTTGCACGGCTTCTACGGCGAGCTGTTCGGTTGGAAGGTCGCGGTCGACAACCCGATGGACTACGGCATGGTCGAGGCCGAGAAGGGCCGCGGGATCCCCGGCGGCATCGGCAAGAAGGACGCGCCCAGCCCGGGCGTCACGTTCTACGTGTCGACGCCGTCGATCGACGACTCGCTCGCGCGCGCCAAGAAGCTCGGCGGCTCCACGCTGATGCCGCGCACGCAGCTGCCCGGCGGGACGATCCTGGCGCTCTTCGCGGATCCGCAGGGCAACACGATCGGCCTCGTCGAAGAGGCGGCGTAGACTCCTCGCCGTGCGACGCGCCGACCGCCTCTTCAAGATCATCCAACTGATGAGGGGGCGGCGGCGCGCGGTCACGGCGGCGGAGCTCGCGAAGGCACTCGAGGTCTCCGAGCGCACCGTGTATCGCGACGTCCGCGATCTCGTGGCGTCGGGGACCCCGATTCAAGGAGAGGCGGGGGTCGGCTACTCGCTCCACCGTGAGTACGACCTCCCGCCGTTGATGTTCGACGAGGACGAGATCGAAGCCCTCGTGTTGGGCGCGCGCATCGTGGCCGCGAACGCCGACGAGGTGCTCGCGCGCGCCGCGATGTCCGTGCTGTCGAAGGTCGAGGCCGTGTTGCCGAAGGGCCTCGAGGATCGCGTCGCGAAGACGGCGCTCTACGCGCCGCGGCGCCGAATCACGCCGGAGGTCTCGGAGACGTTGGTGCTGGTGCGCACCGCGACCGCGGAGCAGCGGCGGCTCGTGCTGGAGTACGAGGACGAGGGCGGGCAGGCGTCGTCGCGTACGGTGCGTCCGCTCGGCGCGTTCTTCTGGGGCCGAACGTGGACGCTCGCCGCGTGGTGCGAGCTGCGTGAGGCGTTCCGGAACTTCAGGCTGGATCGTGTGGCGTCGATCGAGCTCGGTGAGGCCTACGAGCCCGAGGAGGGCCAGTCGCTGCACGACTACCTCATGCAGTACGGGCCGGCGGCGGTGAAGATGTTGGAGCGGTGAGCCCTCCCCACCGCACCAACATCGCGGGGACCACCACCATGTTCAGCGAAGTCGAAGTGACGAGGCCCGTCAGGATCACCAGCGCCATCGGCGCCTGGATCTCGCTGCCGGGCTGACCGAGCGCGAGCGCGAGCGGGAGCAGGCCGAGCGCGGCGGTCACCGCGGTCATCAGGATCGGAGCGAGGCGTTCGCGGGCGGCGCGCGCGACGGCGACGTCGGTCGCGTGGCCCTCGAGCTCGAGGTCGCGCGTGCGGGTCGCGAGGAGGATGCCGTTGCGCGTCGCGATGCCGAACAATGTGATGAAGCCGATCGTCGTCGCGACGGAGAGGACGCCGCCCGCGAGGTAGACGCCGGCTACGCCGCCCGCGAGTGCGAGCGGGAGGTTCACGAGGACGATCATCGCGCGGCGCGCGCTCTCGAGTGTGGTCGCGACGACGAGGCCGATGCCCACGATGACGACGAGGCCGAGTAGCAAGAGGCGCCTCGCCGTGGCGGCCTCGCGTTCGAACTGCCCGGCGAACTCGACGCGCACGCCGTCGGGGAGGCGTGCGCTCGATTCGATGCGGGCGCGCACGGTCTCGTAGGCGCCGCGCACGTCGCCGGTGTCGACGTTCGCCGTGACGACGAGGCGACGCTCCACGTTCTCGCGCAGCACGTAGTTGGGGCCCGCGTCGCGGCGGACGTCGGCGAGCGCTCGAATGGGGACGAGCGCGCCGGAGGGCGTGGGGATCACGAGGCGGCGCACGTCCTCGATGTCGGCCTCGAAGTCCCGGTCGTAGCGCACGACGACGTCGGTCGCCGTGCCTTCCTCGTAGACGCTGGAGGGGATCGTGCCCCAGAGCGCGGTGCCGATCGCCGTCGCGGCCTCGCCGGTGGAGAAGCCGTAGGTGGAGGCGGCGTGGCGATCGATCCGAACGCTGAGCTGCGGGATGTCGACGATCTGTTCGACGTTGAGGTCGACGATCCCGGGGACGTCGGCCATTGCAGTCCGGACCGCTTCGCCGGCGCGTCGGAGGCGACCGAGGTCCTCGCCGAAGAGCTTCACGGAGAGCGCGCCACGCTGGCCGGAGATCATGTGTTCGATGCGGTGGGAGATCGGCTGCCCGATCGTGAACTGCGCGGGCACGACCTCGAGACGCTCGCGGATGTCCGAGAAGAGCTGCTCGCGGGTGCGCGTGTCTTCCCGGGAGAGGCGCACCTCCATCTCCGTGGTCTCGACTCCGAGCACGTGTTCGTCGCGCTCGGCGCGGCCGGTGCGGCGCCCGACCGAGACCACGGCGGGGTCGGCGAGGAGCGCGCGCTCCGCGAGGGTGGCGAGGGCGTTGCTCTGTTCGAGCGAGGTGCCGGGCGCGAGGACCATCCCGATGTTGAGGCTGCCCTCGTTGAACTCGGGGAGGAACGAGCGGCCGAGGCCGGCGAAGGACGCGAGGCCGGCGAGCACGAGCAGCGCTGCGACGGCGACGACGGCGCGCGGGCGCGCGAGGCTGGCGTCGAGGATGGGTCCGTAGCGGCGCACGAGCAGCGCGATGAGCGGCGGCTCGCGGCCCGCGTCGCGCTCGACGGCGTTGGGGAGGAGGAACGAACACAACACCGGCGTCACGGTGATCGCGACGACGAGCGAGCCGAGGATTGCAGCGAGGTACGCGACGGCGAGCGGGCGGAGGAGGCGGCCTTCGAGTCCGCCGAGGAACAGCAGCGGGACGAACACCAACATCAGGATGAACGTGGCGCTGACGATCGCGGCGCGGATTTCGAGGGAGGCGGAGAAGACCGTCTCCAGGACGGGCGGGCGCTCGGCGACGGGGAGCGTCGCGCGTTCGCGGAGTCGGCGCGTGACGTTTTCGACGTCGACGATCGCGTCGTCGACCAACTCACCGACGGCGATCGCGAGTCCGCCGAGGGTCATGGTGTCGATCGTGAGTCCGAAGAGGTCGAGCACGAGCGTCGCGGTCACGAGCGACAACGGGATCGCGACGACGCTGATCAGCGTGGGGCGGAGGCTCCAGAGGAAGAGCAGTAGCACCACGATGACGAGGACTGCGCCGTCGCGGAGCACGCTGAGGACGTTCGCGACGGCGGTGTCGATGAAGTCTTGCTGCCGGAAGACCTCGGTGTGGATCGTGACGCCGCGCGGGGCGAGGTCGCGTTGGAGCGCCAAGAGCGCTTCGTCGAGCCGCCGCGTCGTCGAGACCGTGTCGGCCTCCGGCTGCTTCACGACGCTGATGATCACGGCGGGCTGGGCGTCGTAGCTCGCGGTGCCGCGGGGGAGGGCGGGGCCTTCGCGAACGCGCGCGACGTCTTGGACGCGGACCGGGGTTCCATCGCGGGTGGCGATGACGATCGCTTCGAGGTCGTCGACGCCGTGCGCGCGCCCGAGGACGCGAACGACGGACTCTTGGCCGCCCTCGATCGCGTAGCCGCCGGCGGCGTTGCGGTTGCCGCGTCGAATGGCGTCGACCACTTCGGCCAGCTCGAGGCGGTAGGGCTCGAGTCGGTTCGGGTCGATGAGGACTTGGTACTCCTTGCGCTCGCCGCCGATCGGGACGACCTGCGAGACGCCTTGCACGCCGAGCAAGCGGCGGCGGACCTCGACGTCGGCGATGCGTCGCAGCTCGATCGGAGTGCGCGCGTCGCTCGTGAGCGCGATGAACGCGATCTCTCCCATCACGGAAGAGGCGGGCGCGAGGAGCGGCGCCTCGGCGGCTTCCGGGAGCGCGGAGACCGCGGTCTGGAGGCGCTCCGTCACGCGCTGCCGCGCGACGATCGACGACGTGGTCCAGTCGAACTCCGCCCACACCACCGAGATGCCCGGCGCCGAGGCAGAGCGAAGTCG
>JAUHYN010001475.1 GCA_030426505.1 bacterium
CGACGTGGCGCCGCGAGGCCTCCGAGAGCTCCCGGTAGACCGCCTCCATGATCTTCTGGTCCGAGCGCTCGAGGAGCGCCGGCGCCGACGACACACCGACGAAGTCGGGGCTTCGGAGGACGACTTCGTGGTTCACAGGATGTTACCCGCGCCCGGCGTGTACGTGCCGCTGATGACCGTGCTGCTGTCGAGGACGATGCAACTCGCCTTGCCGCTCATCGACGTCTCGGCGGCGTCGAAGGAGATCGTCGGGCTCGTCACCTTCGCGTCCGTCGCCGTGACCGAGAACGAGCCGGACGTGTCGACGGTGAGGCCGTTGCTGTCGATCGTGACGGTCGTTCCGCCCGCGGAGAACTCGATGCTCCCGCCGCTCGACTGCGTGAACACGGCGCTGACGCCGCCCGGGGTCGACAGCTCGATCTTCGCCTCGCCCGCGCTCTCTTCGACGATGGCGATGCGCGTGCCGTTCGCGCCCACGAGCGACCAGCGATCGACCTTCTTCCCGCTCCCCCCGAGCGCCTCGTCCGGGCCGTTCTGGCCGTTCCAGATCCCGCCCATCACGATCGCGCCGCGCGGGTCACCGCCGACGAAGCAGATCAACACCTCGTCGTCGACGTTCGGCACGAAGAACGCGCCGTGGCCCTGCCCGGCGTACGGGACGCAAAGCCGCGCCTCGATGGTCGCGTCCTGGTCGTCGAACGCGTCGAAGCTCATCAACCGGACGGAGATCTTCCCGCTCGTCCCGACGCCTTCGACCGACGTGACGCGCGCCAGATGAACGTCGCTCCCCGGCCGCACGGTCGGATGTTGGTTCGTGGTGTCGTTCATCATGGCTCTCCCAAGTAGGCACACTCGGCTTCGAAGTCGGTCTCGTACCCGAGGTCGAGATCGAAGCGGTGGCAGGCGCGCGTCACGTAGTAAGTGTTGTCGAAGCGATCGCTCACGCGCGGGACTCCTGGCGGAGCGCGTCCCGCTGGAGGAGGCGAGTCTTGAGCGCGTGTCGCGCGCGGTGGAGGCGGGACTTCACCGAGCCGAGGGGGATCTCCAGGATGTCGGCGACCTC
>JAUHYN010000691.1 GCA_030426505.1 bacterium
ACCATCACGCGGTAGCCGGACGAGCGGCGCATCAGGGCGCTGTCGACCAGCGGTACCCGATCCACGACTCCGCACGCCCTGAGCGCATCTTCGATCAACGGGAAGCGTTGTCGACGAATGCGAGGGCCATCACTCGTCCGGATCTGGACGACCTCGTCCCAGATGTCGAAGCGCATCTCGCAGCGGCGGGTCCGGCTGACGATGACGTCGTCCTGGCTGTCCAGGAGCGCGACGTTCATGACCACGAGACTCGTGAGGCCGCCGGAGAGGCGCTTGCGGAACTCTTCGGTGAACGCGCTCGTCACGGAGAACGACATCTGCACCACGTTGCGGCTGCGCGAGAGTTGGACGTCGAGCTTGGTGGGGTCGTCGTCGGCCCACGCGGGCGCGGCGACGCCGAGCAGGACGAGGCCCGCCAGGACGGATCGCACGCGCGTTTTGAAGGCCGCGCGCATCGAGTCAGAGCACCACGTTCATCATGTAGGCGAGCGACAGGCTGAAGTTGCCGATCGCGGTGTCGAACTTGAGGCCGGCGTCGAACGAGAGCGGGATCTGGCCGCCGGTGCCGCGGCCGCTCGCGTCTTCTTGCAGCTCTTCGAGGGAGGCGGTCGCGGTGATCTCGGCGCCGCCGTACAAATACATTCGATAGAGTACGTCGCCGCCCTCGAGGATCGGGACGGCGTAGATCGCGCCGGTGCTGACGATCAGATCGTCGTAGTCGTTGCTCTCCGAGAAGTTGAGATCGACGTTGCGGGGGAGGGCGTCGCGGTTGAAGAGGAAGTACGCGTAGTCGGCGCTGAAGAATTGGTTGAAGAACGGGGTCTGCCCCTGAACCATGCCGCCGAAGAGGCGGAGGATCAGGCTGTGGTCCTCGAACACCGTGATCGCGTGTTGGAGCTCGGCGGTGTACTTCGAGAACTCGTAGTCGGAGAGGATCAGCGACGTGCCGACCTCGACCGCGAGCGCGATGCGCGTCCCGACGCGCGGGACGAACGCGTCGTCGCGCGTGTCGATCTCGTACGAGGCGGTGAGAGTGGAGAGCGCCGAGTCGTCGAACTGGATCGACGGCGCGCGCCGGAGCACCGCGGGGTCGAGGTTCGGGAGGCGATCCGCGTGGACGCTCTCGAGGCGGTACACGAGCGAGATCCGCTGCGCGGGCCCGACGCCGAGCCCGAAGCCGAGCGAGCCGCCGCGCCGCGCGTAGGAGAGCGCGGGGCCGGTGGGGTCGTCCTCGTCGAGGACCTCGGCGCCGGACAGGAGGATCGCGGAGCCCGACAGCTGCAGCGGCGTGTTCGCGAGGTTGGGGACGAAGACGCGCAGGTTGAGCGCGCGGCGGTCGCGGCCGAGGACCCAACTCCCGCCGACCGTGACGCCGCGGCCGAGGAAGTTCGTCTCGGCGACCCCGAACCCGCCGAAGAGGGGGGCGACTTGTGAGAAGCCGAGGAACAGCTCGTCGATCAGGATGGTGTTGCGCTCTTCGACCTCCACGACGAGGAGCGCGCGGCCGCGGCGTGACCCGCGGCGGAGACTGAACTCGACCGACTTGAAGAAGCCCGTGTTGAGGAGACGCAGGCGCGATTGGACGATGCGATCGTCGTCGACGAGGTCGCCGACCTCGACCACCAACCGCGACAGGATGACCGCGGGGCTGGTCTTCTCGTTTCCGATGATCTCGATGCCCTCGATGAAGAGCGCGTTGGGGTCGGCGGTGAGGCGGACCTCGGACGGTTCCGCGTCCCGGCCGGCCTCGAGGAAGGCGTCGAACGCCGCCGCGTCGACCGTGGTGGCGGTCGAGGTGGTCTCGGTGAGCTGAGCGAACGCCGGCGCCGAAGCGAGCGTCAGCGCGACGGCGACGCCGAGACGCGCGAAGGCGACCACACGAGTTCGACGCGCCAACCCGTCGGACATTCCCAGCGTATACCCCGGACGAACTGAAAACGCCGCAAATCCGCGCAGTTCGGACGGGCTTTCTCAGGCCGCTCCACCCCGAAGGGGCGGCTCAAAACCATATACGGTAGCCGAGCTCGGCTCGGACGTTCGTCAGGTTGCCGTCGAACTGGGTGCCGCCGGGGGCGGAGAGGCCGTTGGCGCTGGCGCCGAGGCCGCTGAGGGTGGCGGCGAGGAAGAGGGCGCCGTCGCCGACGTTCAAGGCGCCTTCGACGGTGGCGCGGCCGCCGATGCCGACGTTGCTGCCGCCGCCGAGGTCGTTGCCGCCGACGGAGATTCCGCCCTGTTCGACGCGCACGGCGACGCCGGCGCGGACGAGGAGCTCGAAGGCGTCGGTGTGTACGACGGCGAAGCCGAAGTCGATCGGGAGGATGAGACCGGAGATCGCCGTCTTGGTCTCGAGGCGTGAGTCGCCGACGACGAGGCGCCCCGTCGTGCTCCCGTACGAGAGCTCGAGGCCCGCGCGCACCGCGATTCGGTGCGCGACGAACGGCAGTCGAAGCTCCGCCATGAAGCCGCCGCCGATCATGAGGAGCGAGTCGAACGAGGCGCCGATCAGCGCCGCGCCCGACGCGCCGAACTTCGGAGACAGCCCCGCGCGGCGACGCGTGCTCGGGAGCTCGACCTCCTTCGGCTCCTCCTTCGACTTCACCGCGGGCGGCGCGCCCGACAGCTCGACGGAGGTGGTCTCGCGCACCAGCTCGAGCGCTTCGCCGGCGACCTTCGGCGCGGGCGGCAGCTCCGCGTAGACGTCGAGCGTCGCGCCCGGAGCGCCCGGCGTGCCCGGCGGGATCGACGCGCGGTAGCGGCCCACGCCCGTGCGCACCGGCTCCAACACCGCGCCGCCCTCGATGCGGACCTTCGGCACCGGGTGGTTCGTCGGGTTGCCGGACGCGTCCTTCACCTCGATCGCGATCGCCGCGCGCTCGTCGCGGTCGAGGGCGACGCGCTGTACGGACATGCTGTTCCCGAGCGCGGCTCCGAACTCGACTTCGCCGATCGCCTCTTCGTCGAGCAGGACGCGGATCGCCTTCGCCTCCGTCGGGCGCTCGAGGACCAGCACCTTCATCGTCGGCGACAGGTCGTCCGTCGCGACGAGGCGCGCACCTTCGATCGCGATCTCCGGCCAGTACGGATCGCCGCCGAACGGCGCGGGCGGGATCGCAACGACGATCGACGGCCCCACGCCGCCGTCCGCGACGTTCTGCCCCGGCAGCGGCATCGCCGTCCCGAGCGACACCAAACCCGTGGGGAGGATGACGGAGAGCTCGCGCCGCTCGCCTTCGATCACTTCGTACGCGCGCACGCGCTTGCCGTACCGGACGATGACGTCCTCCATCACCGTGCGCCCGTCGGCGAGCGCGGTGACCGGCTCCTGTTCGATCTCCGCGCCCTCGACCGCGAGCTCCGAGCCCGGCTCGATCTCCACGCTCACCCGCACCGGCGCGAGCAAGCTGACGCCCGACTGCTGCACGGCGTACCCCGTCGCCGACGAGGCCGCCGCGAGCACGATGATGTGACTCGGCGCGTCCGGCGGGAGCTGCGGGAGGGCGAGCGTGGTCTGCACGCTGAGCTGCGCGTCGTCGCCGTCGGCGTAGGCGGGCGCGAGGTCGCCCGCGTCGGCCCACAGCTCGAGGCGCTCGACGTTCTCCCCGCGCGTCGTCGCGGCGACCCCAACGTCGCTCGGGCTGGAGACGTTCATCTTGTCCGGCGACGCTTCGAGCTCCAGCGCCGGCGGGCGCGGCGGCGGTATCAACAGCGTGAACGCCTCCGAGATGCGGTTGCCGTTCGACATCGTCAGCGAGATGTCGAGGATCTCGTCCACCGCCGAGCTGCGCGCTGGCGGCGTGTAGAGCATCTCCACGCGGTCGTCGCCGATGATGCGCACGCCGGTCACGCGCCCCTCGCTCGCGACGATGCGCGGCCGCTTCACGCGCGGACCGCTCGCGCCGGACAGCACGACGATGTGCAGCGGAATCCGCGAGCGACCATCCGCGACGAGGTAACCGGCGCCCGGACGCACGACGGCGATCGACGGTTGCTCGAGCTGCGCGTTTGCCGCGGCGGGGGAGAGCAGCGCGGCCGCGACGATGAGGGCGACGCGCTTCACGGGATCACGCTCGGTGTCCGCACCAGGACCTCGTACGACTCCTGGTGCAGGTCGCGTCGCGCCTCCACGACGATCGTCCGCCCCAAACGCTGCTCGAGCGCCACCAATCGCTTCGAAGTATCGTCCGACAGCCGGGCCGCGACCTCGGGCATCGCGCTGACCAGGATCTGCCCGTCCGGGTGCAGCTGCGCTTGGCGCTCCACCTCGCGCAACACGTCCTGACAGATCGTCGCCTTCGAGCGGACGCGCCCGCGCCCTTCACAGTACGGACACGGCTCCGTGAGCGCCTTGCCGAGCGACGGGCGCACGCGCTTGCGCGTCATCTCGATCAACCCGAACCCGCTCATCGGGAGGACGTGCGTCTTCGCGCGGTCCTTCTCCATGAGCTCCGCGAAACACGTGAACACCTTCTCGCGGCTCTCGGGGAGCTGCATGTCGATGAAGTCCACGATGATGATCCCGCCCAGGTTACGCAGGCGGATCTGCGCGGCGATCGCATTCGCCGCCTCGAGGTTCGTCTTCAGGAGCGTCGCTTCGAGGTCCTTGCTCCCCACGAAGCTCGCCGTGTTCACGTCGATCGCGGTGAGCGCTTCTGCCTCATCGACGACGATCGCCGCGCCGCTCGGCAGCGCGATCTCGCGGAGCAACGCGCGCTCCACTTCGACCTCCAACCCGTAGCGATCGAAGATCGGCTCCGCCTCTTCGTACACTTCGACGCGCTCCGACAGGTGCGGCGCCGAGCGATCGAGGAGCCGCTTGATGCGCGCGCCTTGTTCCGGGTCGTCGACGATGAGCTTCTCGACGTCGTCGTTGAAGAGGTCGCGCGTCGCGCGCAGGACGAGGTCGAGGTCCGCGAGGAGCAGCGCCGGCACCGGCTTCGTGCGCGCCGCCTCTTCGACCTCGCCCCACAGC
>JAUHYN010000692.1 GCA_030426505.1 bacterium
CGCATCACGCCGTCGTTCCGGTTGTCGGGGAGGATGCGTCCGCCGAGGCGCGCCTCGAGCGCTTCCTTCGCGGCGGGGTTCTTGTTGACGAGGCGCTCGATCTTCATCGCGTTCGCGCGATTGCGCATCGCCATCGGGTGGTTCGGCGGGAGGTTCCCGGGCATCGCGCCGAAGTCGATCTTCTGCGGCTTCGCGTACATGCCCTTGCACCCGCACGCCTTCGCGTTCGGTTGCGCGGTGAGGTTCTGTGGCGGGATCGCGCCCTTCGCGAGGAGGTTCTGCACGCCGTTCGGCGACAGGCCGGACGACTGGTTGAAGTCGTCGAGCATCTTGTGGAGCGCGCCGGAGTGCCGCTGCACACCGTGGATGTGCCGCATCATCTTTTGCGGATCGAGCCCCAGCGTCTTCAGGAGCTGGAGCGCTTGCGGGGAGGACTGAAGTGCGACGGTCATGGAATGGACTCCTTCGTGAGCGCGCGACCTGTTTCGCGCGTCGACGGAGTCCAAGAGCAACCGCCGGGCCAACGGCGAATCGGCGTCACGGAGGGCGCGTGCAGAGGAGGCCGCGCAAACGAGTTGTGTGCAGTGACCCGCGCGCGGGGGAGAGCGAACGGCTCAGCCGAGCACTTGGTAGCGCATGAGGAGGTAGCAGGTCGCGAAGCCGAATCCGAACGCGACGGCGAGCGCGATCCACGGGACGACTTGCCCCTTCGGCGCGGGCGCCACGGCGTGCGCAGGGCGCGAGACCGACTGTCCACGCGAAGCGAGCGCCATGCGCGTCTCGAGCTCCTGCGCGGCGAGCGCATCCTTCAGGAGATCGAGCATGCGGTTGTACTCACCGCGCGTGATGTCGATGTCGTTCGAGAAGCGCGACTCGAACGACGCCTTCACCATTGGGTAGCTCTTCAGCTCGGCGCGCTTCTCGATGAAGTCGAGGAAGCCGACGACGATCGGCGACGCCTCGTCCTCGGTCGTGAGCAAGATGGCTTGCCGCGCCCTTCGTCCGTCGTCGGTGCTCGGCCCGTCGGGCTCACGCACCTTGATGAAGCGCGGGCGATCGGTCCCGAAGCGGTGCATCGACATCTTCAGATTGATGATGTCGCTCAGGTGGACCGCCTGACTGGCGTGGTAGGTCCGCGAGCGGTCCGGAACGATGGGCGCGTTCACTCCTCAGGGCTAGCACTCCCGTCCGGACTTGCGCCAGTTTCGAGGCCGGTCACGCCCGTGACCGGTCCGAGAACGGTGCCAAGGAGGGCCGCCTCCGGGCGGCGCTCCGTTATGGCCCAGTTTCGAGGCCGGTCACGGGCGTGGAAGGTGCCTTCGCCTCCAGACGCACCCCGGCCGTTTGGCCAGGTCGGACCTCGAGGGCGGCGCGCGACTCGCCGTCCGGGGTCCAGGCCCTGAGCGTGAGGAGGCGCGCCGGGACGTCGGTCCAGGCGAACCGCCCGGCGGCGTCGGTCCGGGCCCAGTAGGGGTGGGCGAGGACCAACAGGTGGGCGGCGCGGTGTTCGTCTTCGTGGACGCGGCAGCTCAGCGTCACCCACCCGAGCTCGCGCGTGGTGAAGAACGGGCGGCTCCGTCCGCCGGCGACGAGGGGCACCGAGAGGACCTGCTCGCCGCGCGCGTTCTTGCCGGCCATCGTGTGGAGCTGCGCGTCCTCCACGCCGAGCTCCAGATCTTGGTAGGTGCGCAGGACGGTGAAGGCCGGCGAGAAGCCGTCGCCGTCGTTCGTGATCTGGGCGGGCTCGGCCGGGACGGCGAACGCCAGATCGTCGAGGCCCGAGTCGACGTAGACCCACGCCCCGGCGACGGGCTCGCCGGCCGCGTCGACCACCGTGCCCTCGATCGCGCCGACGGGACCGAGCGCGGAGGGCGGCGGCGGCGTCGGCCGCTCGGAGGCGGGCGTGACGACCTCGGGGCGCGCGGCGTGGGGCGGCGGTTCGCTGGAGGCCCACAGGCCGACCGCGATGCACGTCGTGATCGCGTACTTCAGGAGGATCAGCTCGAGCTCGTAGAGGAGGAAGTTGCCGAGGGTGAGCGTCTTGTTCGCGGCGAGCCCGATCGGGACGAGCACGAACACCAGCGCGTAGCTCCAGATGATCGAGCCGTCGATCTCGAACGGGTTGTCGAAGACGTCGTCGATCAGGAGGAACGCGACGACGCCCGCGAGCAGGATGCCCCAGTACCACTTGCGCGAGAGCGCAGCCACGCCAGTTGGGTAACCACGCGGAGCGGGGTGATCAACCGGTGTTGCAACTTTCGTCCGAACGCGGTGACTGCGTCGGTCATGGAAGAGTCTTTCTG
The DNA here is from genome assembly GCA_030426505.1 of bacterium. Taxonomy (GTDB): domain Bacteria; phylum Myxococcota; class Kuafuiibacteriia; order Kuafuiibacteriales; family Kuafuiibacteriaceae; genus JAUHYN01. The sequence continues at coordinate 2,304 of JAUHYN010000692.1, forward strand.
GCGACAGCGATGGGACGACCAGATTATCGGCTTCCACCGCGACGCGGTGAACCCGGCACTCGAGCGGTACGCGGACCGGCTCCCGGACGGCGCGCGTGTGCTCGTCCCGCTCGCCGGGAAGAGCGTGGACATGACGTTCCTCGCCCAGCGCGGTCACCCGGTGGTCGGGGTCGAACTCGTCGAGCGCGCGATCATCGACTACTTCGCGGAGCGCGGCGTGACGCCCGAGTCCAAGGGCGAGGGCGTCTACGCGGGCGGCGGCGTCGAGGCGTGGGCGCGGGACGTCTTCGACGTCGGGCCGAGCGAGCTCGGGACGTTCGAAGCCGTCTACGATCGCGCCGGCCTCATCGCGCTGACGCCCGACCAACGTGAGCGCTACGCGCGGCACATCCTCTCGCTGCTCGCGCCGGGCGGCCGCCTCCTCCTGGTCACGCTCGACTACGACCAGGCCAAGATGAGCGGCCCGCCCCACGCGGTCGCGCCCGAGGAGGTCGAGCGGCACTACGCGGGCGCGGCGACGATCGAGGTCCTCGAGCGGCGCGCGGTGATCGAGGAGGAGCCGCGGTTCGCGGCGCGCGGCCTCGACTGGATGGACGAGGCGGTCTACCTCATCACGCGTCAGCGCTGACGCTTCGCGCGGGTCGCGCGGTTCCGGCTGTACATCTCGGGGTCCTTCTTGCGGACCCACTTCACGAACTTGAGGATCTCCTCGTGGCCGAGGAGGCGTTCGAACGTGTGGTAGTGCGCGGCGAGCTCGCGCTCGGTGAACACCGAGTGGATCTTCGAGTGACACACGCGGTGAATCCACACGGCCTCGCGCCCCTTGAAGGTCTTGGGGACGAGGTGGTGCCGGTTGATGCTCGGGCCCTGGACGAGGGGGCGACCGCACAGCCCGCACGGACCGAGGCCACCTTCGGCTTCCGAATCGCCCACCCGACGATGATAGAGTCCCGCGCGATGACGACGAAACTCGAACGAACCTTCGATCTGCCGTACGCGCCCGAGGCGGTGATGAACGCGATGCGCGATCCCGCGTTGATCGAGAAGTCGGAGCGCTCGCGCGACGCCCTCGAGGTCGAGGTCATCGTGCAGGAGCAGACGGACACGCGGCACGCGTACGTGGTCCGGAGCGTGTCGCACGCGCGGACGGTCAAGGGGATCGATCGGAACAAGACGGAAGAGAACCGAACGACCGTTCGTTGGGATCTTCGAAGTCTTCGCGCCGATTGGTCGTGGAGTGGTGCGCACGGGAACAAGGTCACCGTTACAGGTGGCTATCGTGTGACACCCCGCGGCGACGGCGCGACGCTCACGCTCGACACGAGCATCGACGTGAAGATTCCGGTGGTTGGTCGTGTGGTGGAGGGCAAGATCAAAGAGGGCTTCGAGAAAGCGTGGCCGGACTATGTCCGCATGGTCGGGGAGCACGCGGCGTACCAGGCCCAAGCCACCGAAACCGGTGGGGGTTGAGCTGCGGCAAATGGCACGTTGACCCGCCCCGGCGCGGGCTTTAGACGCTGGGACGAGCCGACATGGGACCAACGGATGGCATCCTCCAACCCGGGCACGACGCGAGCTCCGATGCGATCTCCGCAGCGGAGGGCGACGCGGACGATCGCCATACCGAAGTGCGCGTAGCCAAGGGCCCGCCGTGGGCCTCCTACTTCAGACCACTCGTTGCGCTCCTCCTCCTGTTCGCCTTCCTCGTCGGCGTGCAGGCCCTGTCGACCGGCATCAAGGGCCTCGGCTCCGGCGTCATCGATGGATTGATCGGGGCCGTTCAGAACCCGTTCATGGGGCTCGTCACCGGCATCCTGGCGACGACCCTCGTCCAGTCGAGCTCGGTGACCACCTCGCTCGTCGTCGGCCTCACCGCGAGCGGCATCCTGCCGATCACCAACGCCATCCCGATCGTCATGGGCGCGAACATCGGTACGACCGTCACGAATACGGTCGCGGCGCTCGCGCAGATCGGTCGCCGCACCGAGTTCCGTCGCGCGTTCGCGGCGGCTACGTGCCATGACTTCTTCAACTACCTGACGGTCATCGCGCTCCTCCCGCTCGAGCTCGCGACGGGCCTCTTGCAGAAGACCTCCGGGTGGCTGGTCGGGCTGCTCCCCACGACGTCCGCGGCGGGCCCGTCCTACAAGAGCCCGCTGAAGGTCGCGCTCAAGGGCTGCGTGGGCGCGATGGAGTCGACGATCGACTTCATCACGGCCGACTCCTTCGTCGGGTCGATCCTCCTGATCGTCTTCGCGTTCGGGCTCATCTTCATGTCGCTCACGTTCATCGTGAAGGTGATGAAGTCGCTCGTGCTCTCGCGCATGGAGGGCTTCATCCGGCGCGTGCTCGGCCGCGGCTTCAAGGGCGGCGTGCTGTCGATCCTGTCGGGCATGATCCTCACCGTCCTGGTCCAGTCGAGTTCGATCACCACGTCGGTGATGGTGCCGCTCGCGGGCGCGGGCGTCGTTCGCCTCTGGCAGGTCTTCCCGGTCACGATCGGCGCGAACATCGGTACGACCGTCACGGCGCTCATCGCGGCGTCCGCGGTGAGCGGGCCGGCCGCGGACCTCGCGCGTCAGATCGCGATCGTCCACCTCCTCTTCAACCTCCTCGGCATGGTGCTCTTCTACATCCCGAGCGTGACGCGCCGGTGGCCGATGGT
>JAUHYN010000693.1 GCA_030426505.1 bacterium
CGGCAGCGGGAAGAAGTTCAAGAAGTGCCACGGCGCGCGCTGAGGCGCGCCCGCGTTAGATCCCGGTCGTCGCGCCCTCGCCGCTCGCGGGCTCCGCAGCGGTGGACGTCGCGACGACCTCGATCACCGGGCGCATGATGTAGCGACCGTTGCCCGTGCGGTGGATCGACTTCGCGGCGTCGAAGTCGAGCGTGATCGTCGTCCGCACGCCGCCCTGGATCTCGAAGCCGTGATTCAGCTTCAGGCCACTCGTATCGCCCGACGGGATCTCGAGATCGTGCGACTCGCCGTCGGCGACGAGCCAAGCGTCGATCAGGCCGAGGCGGATCTGCCCGTACGTCCCGGTCGACAGCGTGGTCAGGCCGAGGGGCTCCGTGAGGCCACCCTGCAGACTCAACAGCTCGAACGTCTGTACCGTGCTCGTGACGGAGACCCACCCGCCGGCGTCCTTCGCCTGCACCTGCACCGAGTCGAACGTCACGTAGACCTCGTCCACGTCGTCGAGCGGCGCGTCGGTCAGCAGGATCTCGACCGAACCGGCTTCCGGGCCGCCTGTCGGAGGCCCGGCCGTCCAGTCGTCGCTCCCCGGCTCCGGGCCCGGGCCATCGTTATGGGTCTGCACCGAAGGCGCGCCGCACGCGGCGGCGATGCTCAACGAGGCCAAGAGGACAGAGAGATCCAGACGCATACGGGCTCCTTCGGCGAGCGCTTCCTGGCCCGCCTCCTGTCTCATCGGAGTCGACCGCGCGCGGCGTGAACGAAATCGACCGGCGTTTCACATCGAGGACATGAGCTGTCCGGAGTCGAGACAAGTCACGTCGACGACGCGCCTCACGTAGAGCTATGTTCCAGCGCGTGACACTCAGACTGCTCCACCACCCCTTCACCCGCGCCGCGAACGTCGTCTGGATGCTCGAGGAGATCGAACAGCCCTACGAGCTCGAATACGTCGACGTCATGGGCGGCCAGCACAAGCAGCCCGACTTCAAGGCGAAGAACCGCATGGGCAAGCTCCCGACCCTGATCGACGGCGACGTCGTCGCGACGGAGTCCGCGGCGATCGCGCTCTATCTCGCCGATCGATACGCGCTCGGTCGACTCGCGCCCACGCCCGATTCTCCCGATCGCGCCACGTACCTGAGGTGGGCCTTCTACGCGCCGTCGGTGATCGAGCCGGGCTGCGCCGCGAATTCTTCGAAGTGGGAGTTCTCACCCGGCAGCGTCGGGTGGGGCACGTACGCGGAGATGCTCGACACGATCTCCGGAGCGATCGGCGACGGCCCGTGGCTCCTCGGCGAGCAGTTCACGATGGCCGACGTCGTCTTCGGCGGGACGGTCCGCTGGATGACGCAGTTCGGGATGCTCGAGCGGCGGCCCGAGTACATGAGCTACGTCGAGCGGCTGAACGAGCGGCCCGCGTGGCTGAAGGCGAAGGCGATCAACGACCGCATCGCCCACGAGCGCGGCCTCGATCAGAAGCGCTGATCGTCCTCCCACGCGCCTTCGTCGCGCTCGCGCGCGAGGTCGAGTAGGAGCGCCGTCGTGTTCTGCGCGATGCGGTCCGTTCGCGTGACGTCGCACGCCTTGAACTCGAACGTGCCGGAGGCCGCACCGGCGATGCGCTGGAGCGCGTCGCGGATCGCGTCTTCGTCCGGCGCGGGCTCGACGTCGACGAGGCGCCCACTCGCCAGATAGAGGACGTAGTCCTGGGTCTTCAGCCCGATCGCGAGCTCACCGGACATGCGCTCCATGTCGAACAGCATCAACAATCCACTGAGTGGAACGCGGTCGAGCTGACCGACGAGGTGCTGGCGCCCGGTGGACGGGAGGTCCTGACTCGAGAGCCACTCGTTGAAGAGGAGATCGATCGAACCGGTGATCGAGCGCGCCTTCGTCAGCGTGGAGATCAGCGGCGCCGACCGCACGCCCGGGTCCGCCATCTCGACCTCGACGTCGTGGAACGGGCCATCCGCGTGGACCTCCGTCACGCGCCCCTCGAACGGGATGCGCATCCGCCCGTCGGGAGAAGTGATCGCGAGCTGAATCTTCGACCCCACCGCGACCGGCCACGCGGCGCGGAACGTGAGGCTGTCCACGTTCAGCCGGAAGACCGCGCCGTCGAGCGGCACGTCCTCGGTGAGGTCGATCGTCTTCAGCACCGGGACACCGCCCGAGTGTTCGATGAGTCGATCGAGCGCCGCGCGAACGTCGTCGTTCTGTGGGAACAACTCGAACGCGTGCGCGACACGCCCCGCGCCGGCGTCCTCCAGGCTCATCACCCGGACGAGCTGGCCCATCACCATGACCGCCTCCGAACGATCGCCGAGCGCGAGGTGCAGGTACTCGAGAGAGCCCACCTCGGAGAGGCGCCGATCGGCTTCGAACGACAACCCGGTGGAGCTGAGGTCGCCGCGACGCTTCACCATGAAGTCGTCGACCCCCTCCACCATCACCCAGAGCTCGATGGGCACCCGAGGGGCCCGGCGCTTGTCCTCAGTGCTCACGCTCAGTGCGGTCATCGTCACACGAGCCGGTCCCGTTGTCGCGCCAGCGACCGCCCCCCCGCCCGTCCTCGCTCCCCACATCGGCCACCCGCGGCGCTCCGACAGCGACCCGGACGGACTTTCGGACACCCGAACGGACGACCAACGAAATCCGGATGGGCGGGACCTGGCCCGCGCCGTGCTGTCGGAGCGGGTGTGCCCCGAAGCGAGACAAGCGGCCCCACCCACCCGCCGATCTTCGAAGCCGTGATCCGCGCGCTCATCGACGCCGTGCCCGGCGCGGCCGAGGGCCGCGTGATGACCCAGCAGGCGCAGCGTCCGTACCGGCGCATCGACTGCGACAACCGCGCCCTCGCCTTCGTCCGCTACCTCACGCGCTCCCAGGTGGTCCGAATCGACGTCTCCGGGCTGTGGGTCGTCGAACGCGACGCCGAGATCCGCGTCCGGACCGGGACCGGGAGCGCCACCCTCCTCGTCGACGACGCGCGTCGGATCCCAGAAGCCGTCGCCTACGTGGCCGACGCCGTCGCCCGCACCCGCGCGGCTTACGAGCGCGAGCGTCGACGGCGCGAGGTGAGCCACGCGGCGTGAGGAAGAGGTTCGGGAGGGGGCCGCGGCCCGATGCGGGCCGCGGAGATTTTCGCGAGGGACTCAGCGCCGGCGGCGCGCGAGGAGCAGACCGACGAACGCGAACATCGCGAGCGACGCCCACGGCGCGCCGCTCTTTGGCGCGTCCGCGGCGGCGCAGCTGCAGCCGCCGCCGTCACCCGGATCCAACGTCTCGGGGGTCGGCTCGATGTAGAGCGACAGCGCCTGGATGTCGGTCGCGTTGTTGTCGTCCACGACCTGCACCGCGAAGGCGAAGTTGCCCGACGCCGTCGGCGTGCCCGAGAGCTGCCCCGTCTCGGAGATCGTGAGGCCGGCCGGCAGCGCGCCGTACGACTCGACGACCGAGAAGACGTAGGGCTCCGTCCCGAGGATCGCAGTGATCTGCGCCGTGTACGCCACGTTCTGCTTGCCCGGCTCGAGCGTCGTCGTCGAGATGGCCAGCTCGTTGCCGTCCGCGACCTCGAGGATGAACAGCGAGGTGTCGTAGAGCAGCGTCGCGTCCTGCACGCGGACCACGAAGCGGAAGATCCCGGCCCGCGTCGGCACACCACACAGCTCGCCGGACGGCGACAGGGTCATGCCGGGCACGCCCTCACCGACGATCGACCACGAGTAGGGCTCGGTGCCGTTCTGCGCGTCGAGCATCTCCGGTACCGGATCGCAGTACTCCTCGCCGAGCACGGCGTCCGGCAGCGGACGCTGGCGAATCTGCAGCGACTCGCTGCCCGAGACCACCTTGAGGACGAGCTCCTTGGTCGCCGTCGCGCCCAGGTCGTCCGTGACGGTGAAGCGAATCGGGAAGTCGCCGAGCGCCACCGGCGTGCCGACGATGCGGCCGTTCTCGCTGAACGTGAGCCCCTGCGGGAGCGCGCCCATCGCCGTCCATGTGTACGGCGCCACGCCGCCCACCGCGATCAGCTCCGCCTGGTACGCGCGACCGGTGAGGCCCGCGGGGAGCGCCGGCGAAGCGACCGTCAGCGTGACCGTCGGGGGCACGATACGGATCGAGAACTCGGCGTCCGTGGACGCCGTGCCGCTCGAGGCGCGGACGCGGACGTCGTAGACGCCTTCGCGCGTCGGCGTGCCGCTGACGATGCCGGAGGCCGCGTCGAGCGTGAGGCCGTCCGGCAGCGCACCGCCCGAGACGGACCACGTGATGCCGAGCGGCCCACCGACGGCGTAGATGCCGACCTCGTAGGGCACACCGACCGTGCCGCGCGGGAGGCTCGTGGTCGTGAACTGAATCGCGGCCTTGAAGACCGGGATGGTCGCCTCGGTCGTGGCCGTGTTGTTGGTCTCATCGACCTCCACGATCGCGTTCATCGGGTCCATGTAGATGCCGACGTAGTAGTCGCCGGCCATCACGGTCGACGGGATGAGCATCGTGTCGATGCCGTACTCGTCCGCGCCGGTCGCGAGCGATCCGGAGAACGTGCCGATGCGGATGTCGGTGACCGGATCGATCGTCGAGTCCGACGACAAGTAGTAGTGGTAGGTGAAGTTCCCGGACGGCGCGACACCGATGTTCTCGATGATGCGCGTGACGGAGAGGTCCTCACCCGCCGCCGCCGAGGTCGCCGTACCGATGACCTCCGCGACGAGGTCCGGGATCGGGAACACGATGCTGATCGGGTCCGTGCGCCGACGCGTGTTGTTCGACTCCGAGGTCTCCGGCACCGCCGAGAAGATGTCGGCGATGACGCCGAGGTAGAGCGTCTGCGTCGACGTGAACGTCGGGAGGACGACCGTGTCGCGGAAGGTCATCGACGCACCGGCCGCGATCGTCGTCGTCTGCGAGACGAAGATCTGCTGGTCGGTGACGCGGATGATGTCGTTCGTCGACAGGTAGTAGG
>JAUHYN010000694.1 GCA_030426505.1 bacterium
ATCGCGGTGCCGCCGTAGCCGTGGTCCGTACCGCCGGTCCCGTTCTGCCGCGTGGTCCGGCCGAACTCGGTGAGGACCAGGACGTTCATCCGGTTCCACACGCCGAGGGATCGTGCCTCGTCGTAGAACCCTGCGAGCGCGCGCGCGAGGCCGTCGAGGTTCTTGGCGAGGGTACCGCTGAAGGTCGAGCCGGAGACGGTGTCGTTCCCCTGGTCGAGGTGCGTGTCCCAGCCGCCGACGTCGAGCGTGAGGAACTTGAAGTCGTTCGCGGTGTCGGCGGCGACGAGCTGGGCGACGTCTTGGAGGACGGCCCCGAGCGAGCCGGCGCGGCCCGTCGCAGGGACGCCGGCCGCGGTGCGGAGCGCGGCGAGGCGCCCGATCGCGGTCGCGGCGCGTCGACCGTTCTCGCACATGGCCGCGCCCGGCGAGCACGTGCCGTTGCCCGGGACGTAGAGGCGGTCCATGCGGGTCTCGAGGTCGTAGGCTTCGTCGTTGGTGTGGGTGGCGCTCGTGAGGCGTCCGAAGCTGCGGACGTCCGGGACGCTGAGGCCCGGGCTCGAGATCTGTTTGATCGACTCGGGCGGCGTGGCGTTGAGCGAGATGCCGGAGAGGACGGCTTCGTCGCGACCGAGCGAGGCGAGCGCGCGGCCGAGGACGCCGTTCGGGCGCGGCGCTTCGGTCGGCCCGGCGCCGGTCTCGACGAGGTCTTGCTGCTCGAAGTGCGAGCGGTTGAAGGCGGCGCCGCCCACGCCCCCGAGGAACATGACGTGGCGGTTGTCCATCGCGGGCTGGAGCGCGGCGAACGCGGGGTGGACCGCGAAGCGCCCGATCGGGATCCCGTTGCGGACACGTGTCCCATTCTGTCGCCACGACTCGTAGCGCGCGCGCGCCACGGAGGTGCCGGGGGCGGGTTGGAGCAGCGACAGGCCGTCCGCGCCGCCGCGGAGGAAGACGGTGAGCAGCACCTGATCGTTGTCCACGGCGAGCGCGCGGCGCGGGATGGAGGTGAGGCCGAGGCTCGCGAGGCCGAGACCCGAGAGTTGGATGAAGCGTCGTCGATCGTAGTTCATTGGGTCCTCCCTCACTTCCGCAACGCGGAGGAATGGCCGAGCAACAGGTGGAAGTGGGTGTGCAAGGGATCTTGCGTCGTGCCGTCCGAGTCGCGGACGTCGGGCCGGTTCAGCGCGAAGTGGAGCGCGCGCGCCTTGCGGCCCGGGAGGCCGAATTGGTTGTACACGTCGCGCACGAGGCGATCGGAGAGCGCGAGGAGGCGCTGGTGTCGCGTCTCGGCGTCGGCGCCCGCGCGCGCGTTGACAATGCGATCGCGCACCCACTGCTCGAGCGCGTCGCCCTGGAGCGCGACGCCGTCGACCTCGAGGCGGAGCCGCGAGGTGTCGACCTGTTCGTGGACGAACGCGCCGAAGCGGATGAGGACGCCGGGCGACAAGTGCGTGCGCTCGTCGGAGTAGCCGGTCGGCGGCGGGTAGCGCGCGGGCGGAATGCCGAGCTGCGCGGACGTGGCGACGAGCCGCTGGAGGTTGCCGAGGTCGAACACCGGGAGGCCCGCGGCGCGGAAGGCGCCGACGGCGAGCTCCTGCGCGTTCTTGTGCTTGAGGAGGAAGGTGTTCTTGGTCCAGCCCTCGCTCCGGTACAGGTCCGGGTGCGTGAGGAAGTAGCGGTAGATCGCCGCGAGGTCGCCGTCGGTGCCCCACGCGTCGACGCAGCCGCGCACGACGCCTCCCGAGCGGTGTCCGAGGAGCCACGTCGAGAGCTTCTTGCAGATGTTCTGTTTGGTGGACGCGTGGTTCGCGAGGTACTCGAGGAGCGCCTCGCCGCGCTGCACGGCGTCCTCGAGCGGGGCGCCCTGGCCGTTGTTCATCGCGGGGAGCGTGAGCGGCACGCCACGCGGTGAGTCGTCGAACATGGTGAGCGCTTCGGGGACGTGGCCGCCGCGGTAGAACGCAAAGCGCGCGGTGTGTTGGCCGGGCGCGACTTCGGTGAACTGAATGCCCCAGCCGGTCAGTGCGTTGGCCGCGTCGATGACGTCCTGCTGGCTGTAGAACTGGAGCGTGTCGTCGCCGAGCGTGTGGAGCTCGAGGAGCTCGCGGCCGTAGTTCTCGTTGATGCGACCGCGGCGGGAGCGAAAGTTGTCGAGGTACATCAGCATCGCGGGGTGCTTCGCGGACGCGGTGAGGAGCTCGTAGAAGGTGCCGCACTGGTGGCGCTTGAGCGTCTTGTCGTAGTCGATGGACGCCCACGTGGTCTTGGTCGCGTCGATGTTGAAGTGGTTGCGCCAGAACTCGTGGATCTGGTCGCCGACGGCGACGTTGGTGGCGCTCGTCATCAGCGCGACGCGGTAGGCGGCGGCGGCGTTGCGCGCGTCGCCGTTGATGCGCGAGCGGACACGTTGGGCGAGGCGGAGCTCGGCCTGGAGCCGCGCGCGTTCGGTTGGATCCGTCTCGGCGTCGAGGAGCGCGCGGAGGCGGCTCAGTTCGAGGGACGCGTTGCGGACCTCGGAGTAGGCCTCGTCGATCGACTGGTCGGCGAGGCGATAGACGAACCGCGAGAACGGGGCCTCGCGGGTCGCGTCTTCGAGGCCGGCGAGGTTCTGGCCGACGCCGTTGCGCGGGCTGCGCGACTGGTAGAGGCGCGTGGCGATCGTCTCCGCGAGCGCGCGGCGCTGCGCGGTCGCTCTGCGATCGTAGGCGTCACCGCGTCGCGGGTTGTGGCCGAACCCGAGGCGACTGAACACGTGGTGATGGAGCTCGGCGTTCGTGAGATCGCTGGTGCCGAGGAGCTGGCGCACTTCGAGTTCGAACTGGGTGCGCTCGGTGTCGGTGAGGCACTGCGCGTGGGCGGTCGTTGTGGCGAGCGACAGCGCGGCAAAGGTGAGGAGTGCGGCTCTCATCGCGACACCTCCGCGTCGAGCTCGTCGGGCATGTCGTCGGCGAGGAGGCCCTCGACGATCGCGATCGACTCGAGCTGAGCGCCGTGGCTGTCGCACTCTTCCGGTTCGAGCGCGCCGGTTCGCATGAGGGCGTCGAGCTCGTCGGTGGCGCCGGCGATGTCCTTCTGCGCGACGCGGGCGAGGCAGTTCTTTCGGAGCGCTTCGCGCTTGGTCGCCTCGCCTTCGGCGTCGTCGGAGCTCTGACAGGCCGTGTTGAACACAGCGGCTATCGCGAACGCCGCCAGGAGAAGTGTCGATCTCAGTCCGTCCATGCACACGCACGTGTGCAACGCAGGGGCCAAGGTGTGATCACGCGCATCGCGGGACGCGCGCGCGGTACACGATGGAGGTTGCGTCCGTCAGTGTCGGACGCACCCGTCACAACGGACGGAGGCGACCGACCATCGTCCCGCTCCGTCGATCGCGGAACATCTTCACGCGCGCGAAGGCGGAGAGCACAGCGCGTGCGACAAATGTCTGGATCTCGCGGAGCGCTTCGTCGAGGAGCGCGTCGGGTTCGAGGCCTTCGATGACGTCGAGTCCGCTCGCGTGCATCGCGGCTTCGAACGGGGGCGGCGCGGCCCAGTGGATCGGCGCTTCGATCTGGGTGTGGAAGCGCTTCGCGGCTTCGAAGTCCATCGCTCCGATCACGTCGAAAATCAGGACGGCGCCGGCGAGGCGTTCGCGCATCGCGGCGAAGAGCGCTTCGACCTCGTCGAGCGGGAGGTAGTAGAACAGGCCTTCGGCGATGACGATCGTCTGCGCGGGCGGTGCGGCGGATGCGACCGCGTCGATCCACGCGGGATCGAGCGCGGAGAGCGCGACGTGGCGGTGGTGTTCGCCGCGGACACGGAGGCGCTCGCGCGCAGCGATCACTTCGGGGAGGTCGAGATCGATCCACGCGCGGTCGAAGCCGAGGCGTTGTCGGCGGGAGGAGAGGCCGCAGGCGAGCTCGACGATCTGCGCGACTTCGAACTGCGCACAGCAGTGGGTGACCATGCGATCGATCTGGGCGGTGCGGATCGCGGTCTTGGTCTGGATCCAGTCGGAGTAGTGTTCGTCGAGTTCGGGAGGCCAGCCGAGGGTCTCGAGCCACGCGGCGGCGTCGGGATCCGCGAAGCGGCGGTTTTTGCGCGCGTGTTCTTCGGCGCGCGCGCGGAGGGTGAAGAGCGCGGTCTTGGAGACGCCTTCGAGCACGGGTCAGCGCCTCGGTTCGAGTTCCATCTCGATCGGGAACTGCGGTGCGAGCGTGACGCGCGCGTGGATGCGGACTTCTTGGCCCGGGGCGAGGCGCGGCTTGAAGCGCTGCGCGATGACGGCGAGCATCAACGTGGCTTCCGCCATCCCGAAGTGGCGCCCGATGCAGGCGCGTGGCCCGGCGCCGAAGGGGATGAAGGCGTGCGGGTGCTTCACGCCGCCGGAGTCGGGGAGGAAGCGGTCGGGGCGGAACTCGGCGTGGTCCGGGAACCAGCGCTCGTCGCGGTGCATGAAGTAGATCCAGATGAGGAGGTTGTCGCCCTTGCCGATCGGGTAGCCGCCGACCTCGGTGTCGGTCACGGCGACGCGCGGGAGGAGGTAGAGCGGAGGGAAGAGGCGCATCGACTCCTGGACGACGTTCTTGGTGAAGACGAGGGCTTCGAGATCCTCGAACGTGGGTGCGCGGCCGGCGAGGACGCGGTCGAGCTCTTCGTGGAGCTTCGCTTCTTGGTCGCGGTGGTTCGAGAGGAGGAAGAAGGCCCAGGTGAGTGAGAGCGCGGTGGTCTCGTGGCCGGCGAGGAACATGGTGACGAGCTCGTCGCGGAGTTGTTGGCGCTCCATGGGTTCGCCGTCTTCGGGGAACTTGAGTTGGGAGAGGAGATCGTCGCCGGGGGTGTCGCGTTGGTCGATGAGGGGGAAGACGATGCCGTCGATGGCGTCGAGGCCTTCGCGTTGTTTCTTGTGGAGGGGGGTCGGGACCCAGCGCGGGAGGACGCTCGGGTAGCCGGCGGTCTCCTGGATGATGGTCATGGCGCGGG